>JAZRKS010000252.1:0-1830 GCA_045646445.1 Eubacteriales bacterium
CTTGGCCCACAGAACGACATGGCTACGATCCGACTTGGCCTCACCGGTTCCCGAAAAGGGCGAGAGATGAATATTATCGCTGACAATAATGGTGACCATATTGGTCAGGAGCGTGGCGGTGGCACCGTCGGGCTGAAGCTGACGCAAGGGAGCCTCCGAAAGATAATCGTTGGTATCAAGACCAAACAACCCGCGGATCCACAACGCATTCGGCCCTGCCATACAGGAGACCAAAACAACGCTGGATAGGACGAGCAAAAGGATAGCAAGACCGATGCGGCGCGTGTAATATTGGGTTTTGGAAGCACGGGACACAGGTTTGCCCTCCTTTCTTTTTCTTCCTTATTATTATACCAAAATAGCAATATTTTGTCAATAGATTTTTTGAATTTTTTTACTATATTTAGTGTGTTTTTTGCGTTTATACGCACAAGATATATGAATTTGTCGCACATATCTTGCGTTTTGTCGCATGCGACGTAAACCTACGACATTTTCAAATTAAAAAGCAATTTATTGCGTAGCGCAAGCCGCCTCCAAGCGGCGGCATAAAAGGCGCTCGGTTGAAAGGAGCTTTGTGAAGACAGAGCGCACCACGCGGTCCTCGGTTCTGCCCATCAGGGTCTCAAGGCAGTCAATGTTGCGGCGACGTTCCCAAAGGGCAGCGGAGGCGAGGGAGCCCTGATTGCGTACAGAGCAAGCGTTCCGCTTAAAGGAGGGGGAGCGCACGTTTTTTCGTCCGTCGGTATCGGAGAGCGCTAGAAAAAGCTCTCCAAGTGTGCGAAAACGCTCCAAATCCTTTTGGGCGAGCTCCTCAAAAAGGTCAGAGAGCGCGGTGTCGCGGTCGCGACAAATCAAACTGCGGTAGACGTTATCCGAAATGCTGAAAAATGTCTCGGAGCAGCATGTATAAACGGCAGCAGCCATGCGCGTATCACGCGCGACACACCCACGCAATGACGGGCGAAACGGCGGATAGTGGACGTATTCGTTGTTTGGTTTTTCTGGCATAAAATATTCCCCCTTAATAATCACTCTTTATTAGCCTATGCGAAAGCAGGGAAGGGGGTGAAAAGAGCGGTATTATTCTACTTTTGTAGGGGCCGACGTCCTCGACGGCCCGAGAACGTGAAAATTTATCACTTGACAAATTCGCGTTTTTTGATATAATAATTATGAGCAAAAGACACGGAAGGAGATGCCCCATGAACCGCGAATACCTGCCCCTGAAGCGTAAAAAGCAAAAAATAAAAGACGGCCGCGAGTGGGTGGTCGCCAAATACAGTTATATTTACGCAATCGTCTTTTTTGCCGTGGCAGTTCTGGCTCTATTATTAGGCGAAGAAGCAGGACTTTTTATTGCTCCTATACTTGCCGTAGCAGGCCTCCCGTTCCTTGTTGCCGCAATCAACTGCCGTGTGACGATGAGCAATGAGGACGTTACCGTGCGCAACTTTTTCCGCATCTCCAAAACCTATTCGTTTAGCGAAATTGAGTCTTGGAGAAGGAACACGCACTATGTTTATCTCTATCCCATAAACAGGCGCCGCATTTGCATCAAACGTGAGGACGATGTTGACGATGGAATAAAGCAGTTGATCTTACGTCTGGAGCAAAACGGAGCATATGAACGAGAAGGAGTGAGCGATTCCAAGCTTTATTGGGGCAACTGCTCTCGTCCGATTTCGCAAAGCATAGCGCTTATTGCAGCTGCTTTCCTTGCGTTGTTTCTCACCATGTTGATAATGAGCGAGTTGGCTACGGCATCAACACACAAGGAAGATTTGAAAAGTCACACCTTTACCGTTACCGAGGTTCGTGAGGTTGAGG
>JAZRKS010000253.1:0-3924 GCA_045646445.1 Eubacteriales bacterium
CCCTTCGCGTGCCAGATTGATGCGCTCAAACACCGCACGCGGCATGTAGACCTCACCGCGAACAGTCAGGTTCAGAGGCTCGGGGAGCTGCATCGGGATAGAAAAAATGGTTTTGAGGTTTTGCGTAACGTCCTCGCCCACAAATCCGTCACCGCGCGTAGCACCCTGCACGAAAACACCGTTCTCGTAACGAAGCGAAACCGAAAGTCCATCGATTTTTGGCTCGATAGAATAGTTGGCATTTGGCACGGTGGTAGCAACGCGATCCAAAAACTCGCGCAGCTCCTCAAAGGAGAACACGTCGGAAAGCGAGTTCATTTGCACAGTGTGAGTAACCTTTTCAAACTTATCAAGTGCTTTGCCGCCAACTCTCTGCGAGGGAGACGAGGGATCGAAGAACTCGGGGTGTTCCGCCTCCAATTTGAGCAGCTGAGCGTACATCATATCATATTCGTAGTCCGAAATTTCGGGATCGTCATCTACATAGTAACACTTTGCGTGATAAAGAAGCTTTGCACGCAGCTCCTTCAACTGTTGTTCAACGTTTGGCATTTCCCTTTTTGCCCCCTTTACATGGTAAAAAATGAGCACCAACGTAGCACTCATCTTTTTTATTATACCATTTTTTTATCTTTTTGTCAATTGTTTTTTGCAAAAAAACAAAATTTTTGTTTGCATTTTCGACAATTATTTTTTCAAAATGTAAACATTTTTTGTACGATATTTACAAATGGAGAAAACTGTGCTATACTATAAGTGTAACAAAGAGATTTGTTGCAATACCGAAAGAAAGGCAAGGAAAGCAAGATGAAAATTAGCGTAATTGGCAGACAAATGAACGTCTATGAGGACATGAAGCTCCTGATTGAAAAAAAGCTTGCTAAGTTTGAAAAATTCTTCCCCGGCGAGGGTGCGGCAACCGCCACGCTCAGCTGTAAGCATAATAAAAAATTCATCGAAATCACCATAGCCGCTGCGGGCACACTGTTCCGCAGCGAGGTTGGAGCCGATAACTTCCGCGATGCGCTTGACGACGCCGTAACCAACATTGAGCGTCAGATCCGCAAGAACAAGACAAAGCTTGCAAAGAAACTGCGCGAGAACGTATTTGTGCCCGCGGTTGAGGAATATTTTGACGATACCCCCGAGGAGACAGAGGAAGAGATCATTCGCACCAAGACCTTCCCTCTTAAGCCGATGTCTCCCGACGAGGCCATTTTGCAAATGAACCTCCTCGGCCACCAATTCTTCGTATTTATCGATGACCAAAGCGAGGACACCTGCGTGGTTTACAAGAGAAACGATGGTGGGTACGGTTTGCTCGTTCCTGAGAAGGGTTAAAACAAACGGAATAAAAGCAAGGGCGGCAGAATTTCTGCCGCCCTTGTTAGTGTTTTATTTTGTTGCAAAGTACATAAGCGGAAGCAGCGCAGGATAATTTTCGGGGTCTGTTCCCTCAATCTTTACGCCAAACATTGCGGCAATGGTCTTTGCGATTTGCACGTTCTCGATCGTTTTGCCGTTAAATACCTCGGCTTGTGCGCCGTAAGCGAACACGGGAACGTTAGCCGCGGTATGATCCTCGGAAACCAGCTTGAAGTTTCCGTTTTCATCAAGATGCAAGCCACCCGTTTCGTGGTCGGCAGTGATAATGACCATGGTTTCGGGGTTGTAGAACGCATACTCCATAAAGAGGGCGATGGCTTGGTTAAAGCGCGCGGTTGCAAGATATGCCTTTTCGATATCCAAAGCACTGCAGTGTTTATCGATGTAAGCTTCTTCATACATCAAAAAGAAGCCGTCTTGATCCTTGGAAAGTTCATCAAGCGTATCGGTAATGGCGGAGCGCAAAATTTGCATTTCATCCTCGGTGTAAACGTCATAGCCGCAGTCGATCAGCGTGCCGTATCGGTCTACCAGATCCATTTGCGAATTTTTGATAGCGGTCGTATTGCTGCGGTGGTAGGCGTGTGCCGAGAAGGCGGAGGGAGTAGCCCCCGTTTGTTTTTCGGTGGACATGACCGCGGTTGCCTTGCCCTGCCCTGCCGCAAGCTCGGTTAAGAGAGGTACATCATTTTGGTCAGCATCTCTGCCAATGGTTCCGTTTTCGGTTTTGTAGCCCGATGCAAGTGCGGTTCCCGCAGCGGCGCTATCGGTAATGCCTGTGAGCGAATTGGTTCTTGCCTCGCCTATGTAGGGGAACAAGTATCCGTAAAAGAAATCCTCGCCGTCGGTATAGTCGGCAACGTTGCTATTCTTGTAGGCATCAAAAAGCTTGGTTTGGTTGTGACCCATACCGTCGCCAATGAGCAAAATGAAGTTCTTTGCCTCTTTTACAATGGGGGTGGCGATGCTTGCGGTTTGCGGCACGTCAATATCAAAGATGGCTTCGGGAATGTAGGTCTCTACAAAGTAATATGCCGCGGCGGCAATGATGAAATAATCGCCCTCGATGGCGATGTGATTTTCGTCGGCAAGAATGGAGAATTCCATGCCCTTGGTCTCGGCGTTGAGTGCTTGAGAGATAGGGCGAGAGGTATCCCCTACCACAATTTCGTGTGCATTTGCTTCGGATGCGGCGCCAACGGTAGTTACGGAGAGCGTAATGCCCGTGCGCGCCTTGATTTCTTTTGCGATGTATTCGGCGGCGCGTACCGTGTAAGCAGATGCACCGTCGGCATAAACGATAACGTAGGAAGAAAGCGCATCACCGCACAAAACGGGAGCGGTCAGGCCTGTTGCATCCTTGCGTCCGCAAACAGTGCACACCTTGTTTTGATAGTTGTGTGCACCTGTTGCGGGAAGAATCGTGATTTCGATTGCTCCGCACTTGCAGGTGGCTGTCTCTTTGCCCTCTTGGGTGCAGGTGGGGACTTTTTCGGTGGTGGTTTTTTTGAACGCGTGCTCATGCTCTTTGCCAAGGATATTTTCGTTTATCCAAGCACAGGATACCGCTGTGAGCAAAACGGATACCATTAAGCAAAGCGCAAGCGCAATTTTCAGCATTTTTCTCATTTTCTTTTCTCCTTTCGTCAAAGGGGGATTGTATTTAGTATAGCACATTTTGGAGGATTTGTAAAGTGGTTCGGGAAAAGTTTATCCTTTTTTCGCCAAATTGCTTGCATTTGCTTCTCTTTTCTGTTATACTGTTTACAAGGTCCATGACCTCTTTTGAAATAAACATTTTGGAGGATATCTTTATGAATCGCCGAGCAAAATGGATTTGTGCTCCTATAAATACCGAGCAGGCAGGCATTGCTTTTGTACGCGCGTTTGATGCAAACAAGGCAGTAAAAAAAGCCACGCTTTCGGTCTCTGCCATTGGTCTTTATTCCGCTTACATCAACGACAAAAAGGTCGGTTGCGACGTTCTCGCCCCCGGCTGGACGATATACAACGAGCGCGTGCAATACCAAACACACGACGTGACCTCGCTTTTGCAAAAGGACAATACACTCCGCATTGAGGTGGGAGCCGGTTGGGCGGTTGGCTCGATTGCTTGGGGAATCAAGATATTTGCCGACAAAACCGCTATGATTGCCGCCCTGACCGTCATCTACACCGACGGCACGCGCGAGGAAATTGTGAGCGACACCGCTTGGGATGTTTATACCACATCTATCCTCTACTCCGATATTTATCACGGTGAAACGGTCGACAAAACCGCCGAGATCAAGCACCTTGGCAAGGCGATTCGTTCGGATTATAAGACCAAGCTCATCCCTCAGGTGGGCGAGCTCATCACCGAGCACGAGCGTCTGGCACCCGTAGAACTCCTTCGCACGCCCAAGGGTGAGACCGTCATCGACTTTGGTCAAAATATGACGGGCTACGTCGAGGTTCGCATCAAAGCCGAACGCGGTGCACGCATTCTGCTCCACCACGCCGAAGTTTTGGACAAGGACGGCAACTTCTACACCGAAA
>JAZRKS010000254.1:0-7400 GCA_045646445.1 Eubacteriales bacterium
ATCGACTGGGGCGTTCACTTCCTCGACCTCATCCTCTACATCCTCGGCGGTGCAGAGCTGAAAACCGTTAGCGCCAACACCTACAGCGAAATGGCTAAGGACATGAAGGCGTATAAGTACACCGGCATGTGGGCAGAGGAAACCAAAAACCTTGAAACCGGCGTTAACGACGTTGACGACTTTGTAACCGGCTTCATTCGTACCAACAAGGCGTCCATCTCCTTCAACGGTGCATGGGCACAAAACATTGCAAAAAGAGATACCTTTATCGACTTCCTTGGTGACAAGGGCGGCGTAAGACTTGACTACTGCGGTCACTTCACGCATTACAAAGATGACCTGACCGAAGAACGCCCCGAGTTTGACATTCCGGATATGTACTACAGAGAAGACTCCGACTTCCTGGATGCTTGCGAAACCGGCCGCCGCAACCGCAGCCACATTTCCAACATCCTTGAAAGTGCAAAGCTGCTTGACGCAATTTATCAGTCGGCAGAAGAAAAACGCGAGATCAATTTCTGATTTTTTCGGAAGGGAACACAAAACAGTATATACTGTTCGGGGCACGCTCCGAGGCTATATAAAATCAAATCAAGGAGAACGATTATGAAAAAAGCGCTGAGAATTTTAACGCTTATGTTGGCAGTTCTTATGCTGGTTACCTGCTTTGCAGCTTGTAACAAGAATAAGGGTGGCAACCACAAGACCCCCGCTCCCACCGACGATAACGGTCCGAGCAACAACAACAATAATAATAACCCCTCCAAGCCCAACGATGGCAATGAGCAAACGACCACTCCTCCCGCAGAGGATGAGGTTATTATGCCCGATGTGGTAGACCTTGGCGGCTACACCTACCGTGCATACGTTCGTTCCAACGCAGCAACCGGTACTCCCGTAGAAGACGGTAACCCCGCATTCTTCTGTGAGGACTTCTGGGTAGACCCCCTCCAAGGCGAGCCCGAGGATGCACTTGCTTACGCGGTTTACACCCGTAACCAGGAAATCGAAGCTGACTACAATGTTAAAATTCGTCAAGTAAGCCAAACCATCAACATGGCACAAGAGCTTGCAAGATATTTCCAAGACGGTCAAACCTTTGAATTGACCATTATTTTGGCAAAATCCGCAGCAAATGCAGCGATCCAAAATCTGCTCACCAATCTGGGTGACCTCAACACATTGGATCTCAAGCATGAGGCATTTGACCAAAACTCCATCAAGGAGCTTTCCATCGCCAACAAGCTTTACTACCTCAGCGGTGATATGAACATTTCCACCATGGATAGCTTGGCGCCCACCATTGTTAACATCGAGCGTTACGAGAACTTTGCAGAGGGTATTGTTGACCACTTTAAAGGCGACATGCTTTACTCCAACATTTACAACCTCGTTACCGCAGGCAAGTGGACGATCGGCACCATGCTCGAAATTGCAGAGCTCACCTCCACCGACGCAGATAGCTCCGACGGTAACCTTGGCGCATCCGACCAAGATAGCGTTGGTTACTTCCAATACAATGAGTCCGGCGTTTACTACTTCTACGGCGCAGGCGGACGTATTACCAAGATGAACGAAGAGGGCATTCCGGAATTCGTTATCAACGAGGAACAAAACCAAATTCTGTTCAACTATCTCTTCGAAAACCTCCATCCCAGCGTTCGTAACACAAAGTACCCCAACGGCTTCTCCCCCGATAGAAAGACCAACTTTATGGTTAACGCTAACACTCTCTTTACCGATATGTCTTTGTGGGACGTTCGTAAGGACCTCTACCTCAACGGTGGCTTCAGATACGGTCTGTTGCCCAACCCCGTATACGAAGAGGGCGATAACTACAACTCTGTTGTATACTTCTACAATATCGTTCACCTGTGGGCAATCCCCAACCTTTGCGAGGATCTCGACAAGGCACAAGTTATGATGAACGCTATGGCAGCTTACTCCAACCTCAACAGAAAAGACTCCACAATGGATGCTTACTACACCAGAACTCTGTACTTCTCTGTAGCTCCCGATCCCGAGGCACGTAAAGTAATGGACATCATTAAGAGCACTACCGTTTACGATATCGCTCTGCTTTACGACTGGGGTGGATGGAGAACCGAGCTCTCCGAGCTGTGGTGGAGAAGATCGACCAACAACTACGGTTCTCTCGTTACCTTGATTGCTTCCAACGCACAACCCAAGCTTGACGAGACCATTGAGCAATTCATAAATCCCGGCACACTGCCTGAATAATTCTTTTACATCACCATGGCATTACCAACGCACGCTTTGGCGTGTGTTGGTAATTGTCGCATTATAATACTCGTTTTTAAGACGACTTTCCCTTGCACAATTCGCTAATACAGATTGAATTACATAAGGAGATAAGACAATGAAGCACTCCGTGCGTCTGCTTGCTATGTTGCTTGCAGTGTGTTGTTTACTTGCTTGTTTGCTCGCTTGCAACAAACAAAAGGACGACTACAAAAAGCCGGTTTCTGACAACCCTGAAAGCAGTGAAACTACCGATAGTAATAGCAACAACAAAAACCCCGACAATAACAACAACGATAACAGCGAGGTTACCACACCGGATAACGGTGATGTGGGAGATGATCCTGCCTCACTTTTGCCGCCTCCCGAAAACTTTGGCACTGATGACGAGCCCTATAAGTATAGAGCACTCGTTCGTACCGGTGACCACACGGCTCCCGAGGATTTGCAGCTTGCCATTGGTAACAACGGTTATGCTTGCATCGACTTTTGGGTAAGTGAAGAAGGAAGCCAAAACGATGCCATTTCCTACGCTGTTTATTTGAGAAACTCTCAAATTGAAGAAACCTACAACTGCCGCATCCAACAAATCGCACAAAAGGGCGATATGACCTCTCAGCTCAAGCTGCTGTATATGGATGCCGACAGAATTGATTTGACCATTATTTTGGCGCGTGCGGCAGCAAACGCCGCTACGCAAAACCTGTTGAGCAATCTCAACATGATGTCCAGTTTGAACCTCGCGCACCCCGCTTACGACCAAAAGTCCCTCAAGGAGCTTGCCCTTGGCGAGTGCCTTTATTACCTTAGTGGTGATATGAACGTATCTACCATGGAGGTTTGCGGACCTACGGTTGTTAACCTTGAAATGTACGGCGACTACATTCAAACCTTTGTAGAGCTTTTTGGCAATGACCCTATGTATGCCGATATTTACAGCCTTGTGCTGAGCAAAAAGTGGACCATTGAAACCATGCTTACCATGGCGACTGCCATCAACACCGACGTCAACGATTCCGACGGCTTTGCGCTCGGTTCTCAACCCGGTGACATTTTGGGCTATTTTGCTTACACGGGCATGGGCGTTTACTACTTCTATGGTTCGGGCGGACGCCTGACCGAAATCGATGACGAAGGAAATCCGCAGCTGGTTATCGAAAAGCACGCCGATCTGTTCGATTACCTGTTCCAAAAATTCAATTGCGCAACAGGTGACAACGCAGGTTGGTTGCCTCACGGCTATTCCGGCCCCAGATGGGATATCTTCGCCTCCGGCCGTTGCCTCTTTACCGAAATGACGTTGTTCGATATTAGAACACAGCTTTACAATGCACGTCCTTTCCAATACGGCATTTTGCCCAATCCCACTTACGAAGAGGGCAATGACTACAATAGTGTTGTATACTTCACCAACTGCAACCACTTGTGGGCAATCCCCAATATGGTAAATGACTCCGAGATCGCACAGCAAATGATGAACATCTTTGCGGCATACTCCAACGTTGACCTCAAGGATTCCACAATGTATGCATACTACGAGAGAACCCTTTACCTCAACACCGCATCGGATGAGGGCTCCCGTAGGGCAATGGATATCATTAAAAACTCGATGGTATATGACATTGCACTGCTTTATGACTGGTATCAAATGGGTACCCGTACACTTGGTGAATTGACAATCAGCGCTGCCGGTCTTTATGCCAACAACGTATCCTCTCAAAGTGAAATCAACCGCAATCTGCAGGAAACTGTAGAAAAGCTCAAAAACCCCACTATGTTTACTTAAAAGAGTAAAATAAAAACAAAAAAGGAGAAATCATGAAACGCATTACAAGAATTCTTATCTTGCTTTTGGCTTTGTGCATGCTTGTTTCTTGCTTTGCAGCATGCAACAAAAAAACGCCGAACAAGAAACCTGCTCCCACTGATGATGGAAACAACGCCAACACCACTCCCGGTGGTCAGCAGGAAGAGGTAACCACCCCTCCCGACGAGGGCCCGCAAATTGTTATGCCTGAGGTTATCGATATGGACGGTTACACCTACCGTGCATACGTTCGTGACTTTGCAGGCACCAGCCCCGATGCACACAAGGCACAGATTGCAAACGGTAACAACGACTACCGTTGCGTTGACTTCTGGGTTGATGAAGCAAACAGTGAAAACGACTTTATTTCGTTTGCTGTTTATAACAGAAACAAGCAGATCGAAGCAGATTACAACTGCAAGATCAGACAGGTATCCTCCGACGGTAGCCAAATCGAGCACCTGCTTGCTTCCTTTACAAACGGTGACAGCTATGACCTTACCATCATTACCGCAAAGCCCGCAGCACAAGCTGCAACCCAAAACCTGCTGCGCAACCTTGCAGAAGCAAATCCCGCACACCTTGATTTGAACCACGCATCCTTCGACCAAAATGCAATCAATGAGCTCCGCGTAGCTGACAAGCTCTACTTTATAAGCGGCGATATGAACATTTCCACTATGGATGTTGCAGGTCTTTCCATTGTAAATATGGAATTCTACAACAACATTGTTGAAAGTATTATCGAAGCTTTTGGTGGGGACGTTACTTATAACAACATCTTTAACGTTGTTTTGAACCAAAAGTGGACCATGGAAACCCTTTTGACCATTGCGGAAATTGCTAACGTTGACGCAGGTCAAGACGGTGGCGAGCTTCACGTTCTCCCCGACGGTGTTGTAGGCGGCGTTGAGGTTACCAACAAGTATGTTGGTGGCGATACCGTAGGTTATCACCAATATCTCTATTCCGCTTTGTGGTACTTCTACGGCTCCGGCGGTCGTATCACCGAAAAGGATGACCAAGGACTTCCTTCTTTCGTTATTCAAAACAACCTCGGTCAAACTCTTTACGATTACATCTTTGAAAAGTTCAACCGTAAGATTAACGCTCCTTGGATTCCTCACGAGTCCTCCAACATTCTCAACAAAAACTTCCTCACCGGTGAAGTTCTGTTTGCAGACTGCTCGCTCTTCAACGTAAGAACCGAGATCTATCCCAGAGCAGAGTTCGAATACGGTATTCTTCCTATTCCCGTTTACGAAGAGGGAATGGATTACCGCAGTGTTGTTTACTTCAACAACTGGGCACACCTTTGGGCAATCCCCAATCTGGTAAACGATAATCTCGAATATTCTCAACGCTTGATGCAAATCATGGCAGCTTACTCCAGCTTGCCGGATTCTACCATGCACGCATACTATGATAGAACCATCTACTTCCAAGCAGCTGCCGACAACGGCTCTCGTGACGTTATGGATATCATCAGAACCTCTTTGGTTTACGACCTGGCACTCCTGTTCCCCTCTTGGGGCGGTATTGAAGAAAAGCTCTACCAAATTCCCAACAGAGACGAAAAGGAATATGCATCCGGTATCGTTGACGGTCTTAGCCGTATCGAAGAATCGATGCTTGGCACTATCGAGACCCTCTTGAACCCCGATATGGGCATTTGATTCACAAATTGTGAGTAAATACAACCCCACCGTCAATTTTGACGGTGGGGTTTTTCTTTGTATCTATTGATTTTTTGTCAAAAAGATGCTATAATAAGGAAAGAAAAAGAAAGGTAGGGAAGCATATGAAACTGACAAAGCTTTTTGAGGGGGACAAGCTGTCACTCTCTTTTGAGGTCTTTCCGCCAAAGAACGATACCGCCTTTGAAAGCGTAAAGCACGCCACCGAAGAGATTGCAAGACTGCGCCCCTCGTTTATGAGCGTTACCTACGGCGCAGGCGGCGGAACAAGCCGCTACACGCTTGACATTGCGCAAAACATCAAAGAGCACTACGGCGTGCCTACGTTGGCGCACTTGACCTGCGTTTCCTCTACCAAGGAGACAGTCAAAGCAAAAATAGAAGAACTCAAGCAAGCAGGTATTGAGAACGTCATGGCTCTGCGCGGAGATCTGACTCCCGAGCTTGCCGTCTCCGACCGTTCTCTGTGGGTATACCAACACGCAGTTGACCTTGTACGTGAACTCAAAGAAAGCGGCGCCGACTTTTGCATTGGCGGCGCGTGCTATCCCGAAATTCACCCCGAGAGCACAAACCAAAAGGAAGATATCAGGTATCTCAAAGAAAAGGTTAATGCAGGATGCGATTTTCTCACCACGCAAATGTTTTTTGATAACAACTTGCTCTATAACTTCCTTTATAAAATCCGCGAAGCAGGCATTACCGTGCCCGTTATTCCGGGCATTATGCCCATCACCAACGGCAACCAGATCGAGCGCGCAATCAAGCTTTCGGGCTCGTTTATGCCGCAACGCTTCAAGTCGCTCGTCGATAAATTCGGCAACACGCCTGCCGCCATGAAGCAAGCAGGCATTGCATACGCCACCGACCAGATCATCGACCTCTTTGCCAACGGCATTACAAACGTGCACGTCTACTCGATGAACAAGCCCGACGTTGCCGCGGCGATTCAGAATAATCTTTCCGATATTTTAGGATAAGGAGACAACATGGCAGACGTATATGAAAGAACCTTGCAATCCCTTGTAAGCCGTCATACAGCCACGTTGTGCATATTGTCTTTACTTCTTCTTGTGTTTTTGATTATCCTATGGGGTGGCCCCATTCTTTATTGCAAATTAAAAAACAAAGAGATTAAGAATCGAGCGGTTAGAGTTGCGCTAATAGTTTTATTTTCCGGTGCAAAGGATCCTAAACATCAAAAATCGAAGAAATGGACAGGTTTGATAGCACAAATCGCCCTGACGGTGATTTTGGGTGGTATAATGATGCTTGTAATGATTTCATCGATAAAAGATATTCAGCTTTTGAAACAGGATATTGCCGAAAATTCTTATATCACTTATGAGGGAGAATATACGATTGGCGGAAAATATTCGAGTGAGTACAATATTGACGACTTTTGGATTGACGAACGTTCTATTACATTAACGGATAGCAATGAAATCGTGCAGGTGGATGCAAGCGGAACATTTTTGAAGTTCCCCGACCATTATGCAGAAAGCCACGGAACCGTTATTTACGGCAAGCATAGCAAACGCATTATCTACATAGATGGTCTTGAAGGCCTTTGGGAATAAAAAGTCGGAGGCCAAGCGGTCTTAGGAAGACAACACTTGAAACCAACTCCTTGG
>JAZRKS010000255.1:0-3656 GCA_045646445.1 Eubacteriales bacterium
GAAGACAAGAGAGAGGAGGTATGCTTTTGTCACAACTGACTCAAAAGGCGATCGTTGAAACCACGATGCGCTTGGTCGAACAAAAGACCGTAAAAAAGATTACTGTGCGCGATATTGTGGAAGTTTGTGGCATTACGCGTAACACCTTCTACTACTATTTCCACGATATTTACGAGGTTCTCGAGCTTGCCCTCGCGGCAGGTTTTGAGCGCATTGGAGCAGGAAGTGAAAGCTTTGACGAGTTCCTTGCTTCATCCTTTGCATTCTGCGTCCAATACCAAAAGGTGCTCTATAACCTATACCAATCGGTGGGGTACGAGCCGCTTGCCGATTACCTTAAAAAACAGGTGCGACCGCATCTGCTCGGATATTTGCAAGGCCTACACCATGCCGAGCAGGACGAAAAGCTCCTTTGTGTTCTTTGCGAGGAAGCACTTGTTGGCACACTGATGCGTTGGGTATGCAACACACGAAGAACAACCGACCTCGAGGAGATTACACGCGCAACCGAGCGCATCAAATCCTATTTTACCGCCGCGTTTGGCAAAACCGTTAACAATGAACAAAGCAAGGAGATAGAAATCATATGAACCAACAAAACAATGCAAACATAAATAGCGCCATTGTGAAAAGTGCAAAAATCATGCACCTTTGTTCGGCAGTCATCTTTTTGGTAGCAGGACTTTTATTGGCGCTTGTTCCGGATTTTGAGGATTCGGGCACCTTCCGCAACGTTTTGGTAGGTGTTGCCAGCATCATCATTGGTGCTACGGGCATTTACGGCTATTTTTCCAACGATATGTACCGTTTGGCATTCCAACAGGACTTTGCACTTGGCATTTTCAACGTCCTGTTTGGCATTTTGCTTATTATCAACCCCGTGCAGCTCTCCGTTCTTTTGCCCACGGCAGTTTCTATCCTGACTCTGCTCGATGGCGGAAACAAATCGCAAATGGCGCTCGAGGGCAAAAACTTTGGCATTGAAAAATGGTATTTGGTTCTCATTTCTGCCGTTTTGGAGATCATTGCAGGACTTGTACTCATTCTTCTTGCTTACCACGAGCTCGATGTGCGCGCTTGGATGGGCGTTGCAATGGGACTTGTAGGCGTTACCAACTTCTGGACAACGATGTATACCGTTCGCGTTCGCAAAAACACGCACCAAATTCTTGCGGCATACACCGACGAGGAAAAGAAATCCTGATAGAAAGGGAAGTACCTTATGTTATATTTCAATTGCTTGGCATTTGCCGCACTTGCATACCTGCTTGGCGGCGTTAATGGCGCAATCATCCTCTCGCGCTTGGTTTATGGGGAGGATATTCGCACACTTGGCAGCAAAAACCCCGGCTTTACCAATTTCAAGCGACTCCACGGCTTCGCCCCCGCAACCTTTGGCGTTATGGCAATCGACATTTGCAAAACCATTCTTCCCGTACTGATTGCGCGCCTTGTGATGCAACACACCTACGGAGCAGGGCAACTTGCCGCAGCCGCCGCACTTCTTGGCTGCATGCTCGGCCACGCATTCCCAGTGTGGTATAACTTCAAGGGCGGAAAGGCAGTTATGACCTTCCTTGCAGGTGTATGGTTTGTCGATTGGCGTGCAGGACTCATTTGCTTTGCCATTTTTGTCATTATTTTGTTCACCGTCCGCTTTATGTCGGTGGCATCCATGAGCTTTGCGGTTCTGTTTCCAATCGTGCTCTTCATCCTCGGTTGCCGTAACGTTATTACGCTAATTATCATGGCACTCGCAGGCATCCTCGTAGTAGCCCGCCACCACCAAAACATCAGCCGCCTGAAGGCAGGAGCAGAGTCGAAATTCTATCTCAAAAAGAAAAAGTAACATAAATTTTTTTGATGTTTTAGATTGTATTTGCGGCTCAATTTTAAAAGGGAATATCTATCTTATGAAAAAAACATTTTTAATGATTTGCGCATTTCTTTTTAGCATTATCATCATACAGAACGGTATGATAAGTGCAAGCGCGCTCAACACAGGATTTTCCGTGGTGGATATTGGTGAAGAGGAGCAAGAAAAAATCGAGGGCAATTTGCAACTCACTCTTATCACATCCGAGCCTACAAAATTCCCCGTTGCGTGCTTTGACGTGCGTGAAGACGGAATGCTTGTAATTGGTTGTGATGCAGGACCCTACAAAAAAACGATTTGCGTTTACAATCAAGGAGAATTCCAATACGGCTATACATTCAAATCCGCGGGTACTTTTGGCGTTGAATGGGACGGCGACCTGATTAACCTTTGTACAGTTCGCAGTGGTCTTGTTATATCGATTGATGCCAATGGCCGAATTTTGCAAATCTCAAAGATTGAAGATACCTATGCCAATAACTCTTATTGGTACGATGTTGGGGCAAATAAAAAAAGTGTGCAAGATCAAACATACGCTATTCAAAACGATCTTGGCCTCCTAAATTTGTTTGCAATAAATTATTCACAGCTGACGAGTACCAATGCAGACGGACAAACAACAGTTTTGTATGATGCGCGGACTATTGCCTCTGTCGTGTCATTGATTTTAACGATAGCGATACCTGTTTTTGTAGTGATTGTTGTAGTTGGTGTTATAAAAGAATGTATAAAATGCAGACGTGAATATGAAAGTCGCTACCGATAAATTGAAATATATCATTGAACCAGCCGCACCCTCGGGTGCGGATGTCTTATACTTTTCAATTCTCAAAAAGTGAGAAAAAATCTCGCAAAACGCGCGCTTGAATAATAATCAAAAAAATGTTATACTATCGTTACCGGTAAAACATAAGCTCTGCGCAGAGAGTGAAAGAATGGAGATACAGTATGAAATTGAATTTAGGAAACCAAATACGCCTCAACCGTCGGCGTATGAATCTTACACAAGAACAGTTAGCCGAAAAATTCGGAACATCTCCGCAAGCAATCTCTCGTTGGGAAATCGGAGCAACCTATCCCGATATTGAAATGTTGCCAATGATTGCATCCTTTTTTGAAACCTCGGTAGATGCGTTACTTGGTCGCACAGAAGAAGAAAAAGAAAAGTTTTGCGCTGAACTTCAGAAATCCTTTGATACTGCGGTTCGTGCGAAAGACATTGAAAAAACGATTGAGTTCATGCGAGAAATACGTCGCAATCTTAGAGAATATCAACACTATTCGTTTTGGGGATTGTATTACGAGATTTGGAAAGTACGTTTGTTCCGAGACGAGAAGGTACTCGAAGAAATGCGTCTTTTAGCAGAAGAAATATTCAGTGTGTGCCCCAAAGACGATCATTGGGATGTTATTGATTGTATGTCATATATGGAGGACGATGATCATCTTGACACTTTCTTGGACACATATGCCAGCCGAGAGGATATGGCGCGTTCAAGCTTGCTGTTCAAAAGATACAAAATGCGCGAGGAGCTTGATAAAATTGAACCCGTAAGGCATGGCATTCTGTGGAATGAGCTTTCACATATTATAACTGCGGCGAATGATTGGCAAGTATATCTTTGCAAGGATCCAAATCATTTTATTTGGTTTTGCGAAACACAGCTTAATTATCTCAATGCCGTAAACAATTTATCTCCCGATAAGAAGCATTTGATCAGCGGTGGAACAGGTGCGGATTTGTGGTGTGAGGAAAGAATACAGCTTGGAATACGTTATG
>JAZRKS010000256.1:0-6577 GCA_045646445.1 Eubacteriales bacterium
CGCGCTACCAATTGCGCCACACCTCGATTATTCTTTTTATCATCGTCCTGACAGGACTCGGTCTCGCCTGCGGGCTCGGGCACCTCGCGGCTCTAACACGCCCCCGGCGTGTTATTCACTCCCGCTCGGCCGTTCGCCAAACGCTTTGCGTTTTTCTCACTACCTGCAGCATCTAACTCCCAAAGCGCCTTGCTTGCAAGGCTTCGCGCATACCAATTGCGCCACACCTCGATGTTTTTTTTGGAACGGGTATATTATAGCAGAAATTTGATAGAAAGTCAAGCCCTTTGAAAAGTTTTTTTGCAAGGTGGGGAGAAGCGTTTTGCTTCTCCCCTTTCGGTTTTACTCTTCGTCATTGACTGCATCCTCGGCGGTGTCGGCATCAAGGATGCGCAGGGCGACCACCGAGCAATCGTCGTGCGTTTCTCCCTCTGCGCATCTGCGGCAGATTTGATAAACGATCTCCTCGGGGGTCTCGGTGGCGGCTCCCTTTAGGTAAGACATCAGCCACGCCCCGTCGTTGTCGTCTTGCAGAATGCCGTCGCTCACCATTACAACAGTGTCGCCTGCGCGCAAAGGAAACTCTGTTTTTTGCACGTCGAGGGTGTTCAGTATTCCAATGGGTACCGTGCCTGCCTGCAGGCGGCGCACCACTTTGCCGCGCACCACAAAGCTGGGGGCAGCTCCGCTTTTGAGAAATGCCCCCTCGCCTGTCATTAGGTCAAGCTCTAAAAGGTCGACCGTTGACGAGCACTCCTTGGTGCTATCGTGGGCGCGTGATGCGATCATATTGTTGAGCATGCGCAAGGATGTTGCCGCGCGATTACCTGCACGAAGCATTTTTTCAAGGAACACCGAGCACAGCCCCGAGGTCAACGCCGCCTCCTTGCCCGAGCCCATTCCGTCGCTGATGAGCGCGTAGAAATAATCCTTTTTGTTGCAAAAGAGGTTGACGCTATCGCCGCTCACGCCCCCATCCGCCGAGACGTTGTTTTGCGCGCTGATGACCGCAATCTTACGTTTGGCAGTAAGCACCATCGTGCTCACGCTCCCCTCTACCTCAAAGGTGGGAAAGGCAAGCTCCCTGCCGCACATTTCGCCAAGGTCGCTGCGCATGGTTTCAAAGGTGACCTTGGCATCCTCGACCTCTGCTCCGCGAATGAGAATTTTCTTCATACGGTTACCAAAAACCGTTACGCTTTCGGCGCGCACGTCAGCATCCTTTAGGTACTCGGCAATCTTTTTGCTAAGCTCGACATCCACCTCGTATTCACCGCAATCTGCCTCGAGTGCATCGTTGATGATGTCCGCCGCCGATTCGTAATCCATTGCCACAATTTCGGTGCGGTTATTGCGTAGCATCTCACCCGTTAGGTGTGCACAATCGGTGTTGATGCGCTCCAAAATACCGTCGATGCGCGTGCAACGGCTTGCAAGCTGCTCGCCCACATGCTCGTCAGAGACGCGACCGCGTGTGTGAAGCTGCGCAATCAGATCGTTCACCGCCCCAAGCGTTGCGGTGTATTCCAAGCCCCAACAAATATTCTTATTGGGGCAATCGTTGCAAAAGGCATCAAAGGAGCGGTCGCACAACAGTCGCAGATCAAGCGTTCCCGGGCGACGGAAGCGATCGGAAAGATTGTAAAAGACCTCGGAAAGCGAGGAGAATGCATCGGAAATACCGCGAAAGCGTTCGTTGGAATCGCGGTAACGAATGCCTTCAAGCTCTTGATTGGGCTGTGGAGCCGGTTCTTCCTCGGGGTGCTCGGTATCTTCTTGTGGAGTGGAAAAGACGGCAGTTTTTTGTACCACCACAAATGCCACGCCCGCCAAAAGCGCCGCAGGAACCAAGGATAACAGCATGAAAAATCCCTTTACGTATGCCGACCAAGCAAGCATTGCGACCACCGGAAAAAGCGTTGCGCTCGGCCCTTCCCTTTTTGTTTGCTTGAGAAAGATTGCCACAAGTGCCGCAAGCAAAAGCGCGGGCGCTTGTATAGGATCGTAGGCAAGACCTGCCACGCCTGCGGCGAGAATTCCCTGCAACGCACTCCGATTGGCACAAACGTAAAGTGTGAAAAAGAGCGCCGCCATGGGCGAGAGCGGAAAGGATAAAAAGGTGACGGTTCTTGCCGCCCAGACCAATGAAAACAAGAGCGCCGCCTCGGAGATGCCGATGAGCCACTTGCTGTCACTCCTTTTTTCAAGCGAGAGCGCAAAAATGACCGTTGCCGCCGCTGCCATGAAAATAACAAATATGGCGGCAAACCAATCGTAATAACGAAAACCGCCCGATATCACACGGTGGAGTGCCAAAACGAGTGCGCAAAGAGCTGCCGCCGACATGCGCAACAAAATGCTCTCTCCAAAAATACGCTCCCAAAATGCGGCACGTGCGGCTTTTTTCTCGCGCTTTTGCCATTCTTCATCGGTCAGCGGTGATTCTTTTTCTACACGCTCGCGCAAACATTTTTGCAAGGTTTTGGGCATTTCAAAGCGTGCATCGGGTGCGTCGAATACCGCCGCCGCAACGATGCGCAAAATTGCCGCCATGAGATACGCGCAAACGTACACGGGCGCGTTTTGCATATTGGTGACCGCCGTAACAAGCAACCCTACAAGCACCGCGGGGGTGTGCCCCGACGAGGCACAAAGGAGTGCCACACCGAGTGGGTATGTATCAAACAAAAGCCCTGCCTGTCCAAACACCCAGCCCGCGCATCCCCAAAGGATCTCGCAGAGAATGCGTTGCAAGCGAGCGAGCCAAATATTCTCGCTGCCTTCGTTTTTTTCTTTTGTTTTTCGCATGGTAAATGCGCCGATTTTTTCTTCCTGCATAATTTTTCCTTCCTTGATTTTTTGTTCTTTACTATTTTACTCCTTTTTGCGCGTGGAACGTGTCGCAAACGGTTGGTCGCTTTTGGTATTTTGATGACCGCAAAAGGAGAAAAAGCGCGACAAAGAACAAAAGAGACACTCTTTTGGCATCAAAAAAGAAAAAACACCGCGCACTCTGACGAATGGCGGCAAGATTTGTCGTGCGATTTTTGCACCCTTTTTTGCTTTTTTGTTCTTTTTGGTGGGAAAGATATAAAAAAGGCGACCGTCAACAAGTTGGCGGTCAGCCCTTGAGTGTGCGCACTGCATCCCAAAAATGAACGAGGTCCCCCGTGGGGTCAATGCCCCAAACGATCATAAGCAGGTTGCGCAAAATAAAATATGCTACCAAAGCAACACACGCCGCAACCCAACACCAAGTGGGTAAATGCAAGAGCGGCTCCTTTTTTTGAAAATATCGCACCCACGCCCAAACGTCAAGGGCGAGAATGACAAGGCACAAAAGAACGACAAAGGCATTATATTTGAGGGCTTCTGCAAAATCAAAGCGCAAAAGCGCGGCTACGGCTCTCGTACCGCCGCAGAGCGGACAGTAGATGAAAAAGCGGTGCATCAGGCATCCACCAAGCAGACCGCTGACCCACGATGCGATCTTCATATAGAGCGGCATAAGAAGAGCGGCGAGTATCGCCACACCGTGCAGAATTAAAAAATGCGGATGTCGCAATTTGGTTTTCATTCTCTCACCTCTCTTTTCCCGTTTTTTATATTGTAGCACAAAAAACGGTGTTTGAAAAGAGCCGACGGTAAATTTTTCATCTTTTTTTGAAAAGCGATTGCAAAAGCGATTTTTTTGTGGTATAATAAACAAAAACCTATGGGAGGCTTTTATGAATAACGAATTCAATTTCCAACCCTATACATCCCCTGCCAAGGGCACCCAAAAGGACGGATATGCCCTTGCCTCTTTGGTGCTGGGCGTGATTGCCGTTTTTTGCACGTGCTGCTGCTGTGCTTCGGTGCTTGCAATTATTCCGATGGGCATTTGCGCCATTCTCGCCATTGTCTTTGCCTTTCTTTCCAAAAAGAATGCAAACGGCAAAATGAACAAAAAGGCTGTTGCAGGCCTTGTGCTCGGCATTGTTGCAATGGTTATCTTGCTCCTCTTCCTCCTCTCGATTGTTGGCGTTTACGCCTTGATCGATTCCACACCTCAAGACGAGCTGCTTGCACTTGTTGAGGAAACCTACAAGCCCCTCTTTGAAGGAAACGAAGAAACCTACAACGCATTTGTTGATGCAATCAAATCCATTTACGCCGAAAGAGCAAAATAATGTTTGACGAAAGATTCAAAACAACTTTTGCAGGGGTCGACGTCCTCGGCGACCCGTTGTTCAAAATTTTGCATACCATAAAAAGCGAGCCGCAATGCGGCTCGCCTTTTATTTTATTCGGTGCGACACCAGTAATAAAGGAAGTAGGTGTGTGTCAAATACTTTGCCGCGGTCGCGGGATCGGAAAGAACGGTAGCCGAAAATTCCGCTCTGCTTATGGCATTTTCAGCGTATACATTCCACAAACCATTAGGTTCTGCAAATGTCACGCTTACAAGGTTATCACAATTAGAGAATGCAAAATTACCGATGGTGGTGACAGAGGCGCCGATTGTTACGCTCGTTAGGTTGGTGCAATTAGTGAACGCTCTATCGCCAATGGTGGTGACAGAGTTAGGAATCGTTACACTCGTGAGCTTGTCGCAATGGTAGAAAGCATCATCACCGATGGTATTGACGGAGTCGGGAATCGTTACACTTACAAGATTGGTGCAATCAGCAAACGTATCCTCATAAATGGTGGTGATAGAGTTTGAAATCGTCACGCTTGTAAGGCTGGAGCAATAATGGAATGCATACTCGCCCAGGGTGGTAACCGAGTTAGGAATGGTCACACTCGTAAGAGCAGTGCAATACTCGAACGCTCTATCGCCAATGGTGGTAACAGAATTCGAAATGGTCACACTCATAATGTCAGAGCAATTAAAGAATGCATACTCGCCAATGGTCGTAACAGAATTTGGGATTACAAGATCTGTTATCAATGTAGACGTTTCGTTTTCCACAAAATATAAGTGTCTTGCATAATAAAACGGATTCGATGTCGTATCTTCATATACAATATTACACCATGCAGCAACATCACGAATATGTACGTTTTTAAGCTCCCGGCAATCATAGAATGCTCTATTCCCGATTGTGGTTACGGAGTTGCCTATTGTGATATTTTCAAGCTTGTAGCAATACGCAAACGAATACGCACCAATGGTTATGACAGAATCGGAGATTGTTACGCTCTTGAGTTTGTTATAATGTTGGAATGCATAAGGTGCGATGGCTGTGATTTTGTAACCGTCGATAGTCTCGCCAATATATATATCACTTTCGGTACACGTTCCTTTGTCTGTGATTGTACAGGTTACTCCATCATCATTCACATCATAATCAAGACCGGGAGTTGTGGGAATGATTTTCTCGGGCGTGGTTGTTTCCTCGGGAGTTGTTTCCTCGGGAGTTGTTATTTTGGGTGTTGTTTCTTCCAAGGTTGTAGGGGTAGTTGCTTCTGTTGCCTCGAGAGTTGTAACACAATTATTTGCATTTTCATCATTTTTACAAGAAGCAAATGCAACCAAGAGCACAAGAATAAGCACGAAAACACATAAAATTTTCTTCATTTTCCTTTTCTCCTTTGAGTCTGTTTTTTCGGCAAAACAAAAAAGTGCGCCAACCAAAGCCAGCGCACCGAAAAACACCAACTCCGATTGTTGCTACACAATTCTCAACAACAAGAAGTTTTCTTCCATGCTTACAGAGAGGAATTGGTGATTTTACCAAGTTCCAACTGCAAGCACGAAAAAGG
Organism: Eubacteriales bacterium; assembly: GCA_045646445.1. Taxonomy (GTDB): domain Bacteria; phylum Bacillota; class Clostridia; order Oscillospirales; family CAG-272; genus UMGS1865. Next base: position 5,752 of record JAZRKS010000256.1, read on the forward strand.
GTATAGCTATCCCTAAAAAAGATAAAACTCCCCTACTATAGTTGTATTGAATTGTGTAGCATATTTATTTTATCACAAAAAAGAGGTTTTGTAAATAGATTTGCCAAAATTTGTTTTGGCGCTTACAAAAAGACCTCCGAAGTGCTTACTTCGGAGGCCTTTTTTTGTTGTTAATTATGCTTAACTTCTTGATTTTTTTGAATAACGTCGTGTGCACCGCCTTCAACAATGCTGGTAGCGGAAACGAGTGTGAGCACTGCCTTCTCCTGCAATTCGGGAATGGTGAGTGCGCCACAGTTACACATAGTGGACTTGACCTTTGCCAAGGAGATAGCTACGTTATCCTTTAAGCTACCTGCGTAAGGTACGTAAGAGTCAACGCCCTCTTCAAAGGAGAGCTTCTTATCACCGCCAAGGTCATATCTTTGCCAGTTGCGGGCACGGGCAGAGCCCTCGCCCCAATATTCCTTGTAGTAGGTGCCACCGATGCTTACCTTATTGGAAGGGCTTTCGTCAAAGCGTGCAAAATATCTGCCAAGCATAACGAAGTCTGCGCCCATTGCCAAGGAAAGCGTGATGTGGTGATCGTGAACGATACCGCCGTCGGAGCATACGGGAACGTAAATACCGGTCTCTTCAAAATATCTGTCGCGCTCTGCGCAAACGTCGATGAGTGCGGTGGCTTGTCCGCGGCCGATACCCTTTGTCTCACGGGTGATGCAGATAGAACCCCCGCCGATGCCAACCTTAATAAAGTCTGCACCGCATTCGGCAAGGAAGCGGAAGCCTGCGGCGTCAACCACGTTGCCCGCGCCAACCTTTACAC
>JAZRKS010000257.1:0-7499 GCA_045646445.1 Eubacteriales bacterium
CCAAAGCTCTACCGTGGCATCAAAGGTGCCTCTATCATCCTCGGCGGCTCTGATGAGCTGATTGCGCTGCTTGAGTATTTGATTGTAGCGTTGTAAGCTTTTGAGATACATGGGATAGAGCTGCGAGAGCGCAATATCCAAAAAGTTGCGTCGCTCACCGGGCCCCTCTTTGATAAGCGAGAGATGCTCGGGGCAAAACAGAACCGTGCGGAATGCGCCCACTATATCGGAAACTCTGCCAATCTTGATGCGGTTATGCTCAATTTGCTTTCTTTTGCCCTGCATCATACGCACCGTAATGTTTTGGCGGCGCACAGAGTCGGTAAAATCCAGCGAAACCTCTGCAAACTCCTCGCCAAAGCGTATCATTTCCTCATCGTGCGTGGTGCGAAAGCTTTTGCCAAGAGAGGTGAAATGAATGGCTTCGAGCAGATTGGTCTTTCCTTGTGCATTCTCGCCACACAGAATATTAACACCGCCATCAAACTCGATTTGGGCACTTTCTATGTTGCGAAAATTGCGAATGGAGATTTTGTTACATTCCATTTATTTTTATTACTCTTTCATTCTAACGGGCAGGAGCATAAAGAGATCGGTAGAGTCCTCGTCTGCAACTGCGGGCTCGATATTGATGCTGGTGAGTGCCGAGGTCATAGAGATCTTTACCTTTTCGGCATCACTTGCGCGCAAGCTATCAATGAGGAAGCGGTTATTGAACGCGATGAGAATGCGATCGCCCTCTTGCTCGGTTTCAATCTCGTCATAGGTGCTGCCGAGCGTGGAAACTGCCGAAACCTTGAGAACGCTATCTTCAAACTCAAGCTTTACGTGCGAGCGAACGCTGCCTGCGATCTTTTCTTCGGTAACAAGAGCAGCTCTTTCAAGTGCGGAAATCATTCTTTCACGGTCAACGGTTGCAAAAATGCGGTGAGACTTGAGAATGATGCGGTCATAATCGATGTACTGACCTTCGATCAGACGAGAGAAGAATACCATATCGCCAATGTTGAACACAATGTTCTTGCGAGACATATAAATGCGAACATCCTCACGCTCGTCATCCTTGAGGAGCTTATAGAGCTCGTTGACTGTTTTGGTAGGAATAATAAAGGAGAATTTGAGTGCAGAGCCATCCTCGTTTTTGTTTTCGATGGTTGCCTTGGTAGCACATCTTGCCAGCTTGTAGCTATCGCAGGATACCGTAAGGAGCTCGTCGTCGCTAACACGGAAATAACAGCCGTTGAGCACGGGACGTTGGTCGTTGGATGCCATAGCGAACATCACCTTGGAGAGCATCTTTTTGAGCACTGCTTGACCAACCACAAAGCCATCCTCGGTAACAAGACGGGGAATGGTGGGATAATCAGCTGCAGGGAGTGCAGTCATCTTGTGATTGGACTTACCGCTAAAGATGCACGCCTGCATATTCTCGCTAACCGCCAGAGTAACGGTTTCACCTTCCATTACGCGAATGGTTTGCACAAACTTTTGCGCATTGATGATAGCAGCGCCTGCCTCCTCAACCTCTGCCTCAAGCTTGATGCGCATACCTTTTTCAAGGTCGAAGGTGGTCATTACGCAAGAGCCGTTGGCATTGGCTTCAATTAAAATACCCTCGGCTGCCGTGAGCGTGGATTTGCCCGATACGGCGCACATCAGGGGAGCTACTGCATCGCTTACGTTTTGGCGGTTGAATATGATCTTCATAACAAAATTCCTTTCTTGGTACCCTTTCGCTCTCTTTGCGCGTAGCGCTCTATAACGAAAGAATGGTATAGATAAATAAATAGTAATAGTAGTAGGGCGTATGGAAACTGTGGAAAGCCCCGAAAGTGGTATATGTGGCGCGTTTTGCGCCCTTTTGTGCGCCATTTGTGTGTGGAAAAAGAGAGGAAAAATATGCGTTCTTTTGGCGTTTTTTTGCTCAAAAGCTCTCTTTTTGCCCCGACAGAGCCGCTTTGCTCCTTTTTGGGAATTTACAAAAGTCGCACAAGTGGAAAACTCTTGTGGAAAAGGCGAAAAAAGTCGAAGAAAATCGAGTGAGCTCCGCGCTTTTCCACCATCCCCTATTTTTGCCACTCCACAAGGAAAACCCTTTGCGTGGAGACAAGAACAGGGGAAAAAGAGGGAAAAACTGTGTAAAATTTCAACAAAATCAACAACTTTTCCACAAGTGTTGAAAACTATGTGGAAAACTCACAATTGTGTGTGGAAAAGTTAAATTTCCTTTTTGAGCTCGTTGATCTCTGCGAGGAATGCGGGATCTTCCAAAAGCTTGGTTTCCATCAGTCGGTGAGAGGAGATAATGGTGGAGTGATCTCTCTCGAATATCTTTGCAATACTCGGGAAGGACATTTCGGTAAGCTCGCGAATTAAATAGATGGTAATATGTCGGGTGTTGGCAATATCCTTGTTTCTCTTGTTGTCTGTCAGGCTTTCTTTGGAGATGCCGTATTTGTTAAAGACCGCGTTAAAGATCTTATCAACGGTTACACTGACCGGCTCGGCACCGCCGAGCAGCTCGGAGATGCACTCCTGCGCCAACTCCATGTTGATCTCCTTGCCCGAGAGGAAGGAGAGTGCACCGAGTTTTTTGATAGCGCCCTCGATTTGACGAATGTTGGAGCGCAGGTTTTCACCAAGGAAGGTCAAAACGTCGTCGGGAATGGTAATGTTGACCTGCTCTGCCTTCTTTTTGATAATGGCAATACGCAATTCAAGATCCGGCGGCTCGATGTCGGCAAGAAGTCCCCACTCAAAGCGAGAGGTCAGTCTATCCTCAAGTGTTTTGATGTCTCTTGGCGGACGGTCGGAGGTCAAAATGATCTGCTTCTTTCCGTCATACAAGGCATTAAAGGTGTGGAAGAATTCTTCTTGTGTAGAGGTCTTGCCTGCAATAAACTGAATATCGTCGATGAGGAGCACGTCGCAATTGCGGTACTTTTCGTGGAATTCTGCCATGGTCTTGTTGGCAAGGCATGCAATCATTTGGTTGGTAAAGTCCTCACCGCGCGTATAAATGATCTTGATGTCGGGATTGTTCTCTTTCATGCGGTTGATGGTTGCGTGCATCAGGTGGGTTTTACCAAGACCGCTGTTGCCGTAAATGAAGAGCGGATTATAGGTGGAAAGAGAACGTCTTGTATCCGACTCATAATTGGCAGGTCTGTTTGCAACCGCATAGCAGGCGGCGTGTGCAAACTTGTTTGTGCTGCCTACAATAAAGTTTTCAAAGGTGTATTCAAAATTGTAATCGGAGAGGGTGTTGAGTGGGCTCTTGACCTCTTCCTTTTTTGGGGCAGGCTCAAGACCGATCACCTGACTCTTGATGCTATCCCCCGCCGCGGCAGAGCCGGTAAAGATGAGATTGACCTTGATATCAAAGCCCAAGAGCTGGCAGAATTTTTCCTCGATAGAGGCAAGATATTTGTTTTTGACAATGTCGAATTTAAAAGCAGAGGGAATGCCCAAAGTAAGGGTGTACTCTGTGGAGTCAAAGGAAACCACCGTGATTTCCCCAAACCAAAGGTCGATCGAGGTCTCCGAAAGCTCCGCGCGGAAGGATTCCTTGACCATATTCCAAATTTCTCTGATTTCTTCGATGTAATTTTGAGAAGGCATTGAAAATCTCCTTTCACAATTTTGTGTCGTGCTCATAATTATATATATTATAACATAAATAATAATATTTTACAACGCCCGCGCGCGTGATTTTAATAAAATTTACAAATAATTTAAAATTTACAAAGCGGCTCGGTTGTTGACAACAGGGAAGAAAAAGGGTATAATGAAAAAGAAAAATAAAAAAGACGGTGAAATGTCCGTTTTGTTAAAAGGAATTTTATGAGACTACACTACACAATTAAAGGAATGACCTGCGCGGCTTGCGTGGCGCACGTAGAGCGAGCCGTTGGCAAGGTGATAGGAGAAGGAGAGAGCGCAAACGTCTCTCTGCTCACAAACTCGGTCTCTCTCATTGTGGACGATGCCACCGACAAAGAGAGCCTTGAGGGGCGCCTTTCTGCCGCAATAAAGAGTGCCGGCTACGAGCTTGTCACCGAAAAACAAAACGAGAAAAAAGAAAACAACGAAAGTAAAAAGCGCATCATTAGCCTCGCTCTGTCAATATTCTTCACGCTTGGCGTGATGTATCTTTCGATGGGCTCAATGATAGGCTTGCAGGCACCTATCTTTTTAAGAGGTGTTGAAAACGCCGCAAGGATGTGTCTTGCGCAATTTTTGTTCACCCTCCCCGTTCTCATCCTCAACCGCCGCTTTTTCATCAGCGGTGCACGCGCGCTGTGGAACCGCTCGCCCAATATGGACTCCCTGATTTGCGTGGGAGCAGGTGCATCTGTTCTCTACGGTCTTTTTGCTTTTGCAATGATCGTGACCGCAAAGAATGCCGACACGGTGCACAACTATTTGCACGACCTCTATTTTGAGTCCGCCGCAATGATCCTTACGCTCGTCTCTGTCGGCAAGCTCCTTGAGGCGAGAGCTAAGGACAAGACCGCCGATGCCATTCGTTCCCTTTCCTCTCTGGCTCCCGCATTTGTAACCGTTGTAGAGAATGAAAAGGAGCGCTATGTTCCAATTGAAGAATTGCAAAAAGGAGACGTATTCCTGATTCGTGCAGGAGAGAGAATTCCTGCCGACGGTGTTGTTCTTTTTGGTAACGGAACGGTTGACGAGTCTGCTCTGACAGGCGAGAGCATGCCGATAGAAAAGAGTGAGGGTGGAGAGGTGCGCGCGGCTTGCGTACTACTCTCGGGCGCGCTTACGGTGCGTGCAGAGTGCGTAGGAGAGGATTCCTCGCTTGCTCGCATTATTCGACTCCTGGAGGATGCCGCATCCTCCAAAGCCCCCATTGCACGCGTTGCTGACAAGGTCAGCGCGGTGTTTGTTCCTGTTGTTATGACAATCTCGGCAATTGTGCTTGTCGTGTGGCTGATCGCCACGGGGCACGTGGAGATGGCTCTGCGCTCCGCCATTGCCGTATTGGTGATCTCCTGCCCCTGTGCGCTTGGTTTGGCAACCCCCACGGCAATTACCGTGGGTATAGGGCGTGCCGCAAAGAGGGGCATTCTCTTCCGCTCTGCGGAGGCGCTTGAAAAGCTTTGCTCCGCTCGAACGGTCGTGTTTGATAAGACGGGAACCCTGACCGAGGGCAAGCCTGCTCTGACGGACGTATACGCATACGGAATGGATGCCAAATCGCTTTTACAGATTGCCGCATCGGTTGAGCATCTTTCCTCTCACCCCCTCGCAGAGGCGGTTTGCCGCGGCGCAGAAAGCTACGGTGTGGAAGGATATTTGGAGGTCTCCTCGTTTGCATCCTTGGTTGGCGTTGGCGCCGAGGGAGAGGTTGCGGGCAAGCTTTGCAGAATCGGCAGACCGAATGAGGATCTGCTTTTGCAGATTGACAATACCGCAAATGACCAAGAAACGCAAGAAAACACCGCTTTTTTGATACACGTAGTGCAAAAAAGCCTTTCCAACAGTATAAAAGAAGATATCACAGCTCTTGAAAATCAAGGCAAAACCGTAGTGTTGGTTACGCTTGATTCCGCTCCCGTTGGCGTGTTGGCGCTTGCCGATCGCATGCGAGAGGAAGCCCCCGAAACAGTTGCAAGACTGAAGCAGAGCGGCATTTCTACCTTGATGCTCACAGGCGACAATGAGCGCACCGCCGCGGCTATCAGTGCCCACGCGGGGCTTGATGATTACCGTGCAGGTCTCTTTCCCGAGGACAAGGAACGCATCGTGCGCGAGCTTTCTTCTGTCTCTCCTTGTGCTATGGTAGGAGATGGCATTAACGATGCCCCTGCCCTTGCGCGTGCCGACGTTGGCATTGCCGTAGGTGCGGGAACCGAGGTTGCAATTGACTGCGCAGACGTTGTGCTTTCGGGCAATGCTCTTTCGGGTGTTGCAGATGCAATTCATCTCAGCCGCGCCACGTTGCGCATCATAAAGCAAAATCTGTTTTGGGCACTTTTCTACAACGCCATTTGCATTCCCGTAGCCGCAAGTGTGTTTTACCCGTGGCTTGGCTGGCAGCTCAGCCCAATGCTTGCCTCGGCGGCAATGAGCTGCTCTTCCCTATTCGTTGTTTCCAATGCGCTGCGCTTGCGCTTTATTTCACTTGATAAAGGAGAAAAGAAAATGTTTGGTTTGAAAAAGAAAGAAAATATCACCTACACCCTCGCAGTTGAGAACATGATGTGTCAACACTGCGTTTCGCACGTCAAAAAGGCTCTGGAAGGCGTAAAGGGCGTTGCGGCGGTATCGGTAGACCTTGACACCAAAACAGCCACCGTAGAAGCGTTATCGAGCGTTTCTGCTGACGTTCTCGTTGACGCAGTAAAGAATGCGGGATATGAGTGCGAGAAAAAATAATCCCCAAAAAATGCTCTCGTGCGCGTTTGAAGCGATGGTGCGAATAATCCAATAACAGAAAAAAGGGAGAAAAGCACAAGCTTTTCGCCCTTTTTGTTATGAAACAAGCATCTGCCTCATAGGATGAAAAGTATTACAAAACGCTCAAATTGCCCAAACAGAAAATAGCGCAAAAAGGTTGTTTTTTGTCGAAAACGGTGCTATAATACCCTCTACCCCAAAGTTTTCTTGAAAAGGAGATTGAGAAATGACAGTGAAAAAAGAAAAAGCCAAAAGAAAACTCTACTTTAGAATTTTAAAGACCGTTATGAAGGTCAGATATAAAAAGCCGCGTTTTATCTATCTTGGAAAGCCTTTTGAAAACGGCGCGTTGATCTTATCCAATCACGAGGGGACAGATTCCCCTATGTCCCTTGAAATTTATTGCGACAAGCCCATTCGCATGTGGGGAGCGCATGAAATGAATTCCGGTCTTGTGAGCCTTTACAAATATCAAACAAAGGTCTACTTTCACGAAAAGAAGCATTGGAACATTCATTTGGCAAGACTGTTTTGCTTGATCGCCAGCCCACTGACGCACCTTTTTTATGCGGGCTTTGACCTGATTTCCACCTACCGCGACGTTCGCCTTGTTAAAACCATGCGCGAGAGCCTTGAGGCTCTGCAAAGCGGCGATAACATCGTTATCTTCCCCGAGGACTCCACCAACGGATACCTTTGCGAATTGGAAGGCTTTCACGAGGGGTTTGTGCTTTTGGCAGAGCTTTGCCAAAGAAAAAGAATGGACGTCCCTATTTACGTTTCCTATTTTAGAAAAAGCGATAAGACCTACATCTTTGACGCCCCCGTAATGTATTCGGAGCTGAGCGCAAAATATAAGAGCAGAGATCAAATTGCAAGCTACCTGTGCAACCGCTGCAACGAGCTTGGCAAAATGCAGTTTGACGAGAACGGAAAACCGACGGAAGTAAAAAAAGAACCCAAAAAGAGCAAGCTTGCATAAAACACAAAAAGGGAACGACAGAAAGGATGTTGTTCCCTTTTTAGTTAAATTTGAATAACGGTAATTGTTTTTCTGATTTTGTTTGCATGTTTTATGG
>JAZRKS010000258.1:0-7140 GCA_045646445.1 Eubacteriales bacterium
GAGGTCGCACACTTGACGATTCCTTCATCATTCTTGATGAGGCGCAAAACGCCACCCCCGAGCAGATGAAAATGTTTCTCACTCGTCTTGGTTTCAATTCCAAAGCGGTTGTTACGGGTGACTTGACACAAACCGACCTGCCCAAGGGTCAAAAGAGCGGTCTTGCCACGGTTGTCAAAATTCTCGATGGCATTGACGATATCGGCATCCATTATTTCAGCGAGCGCGACGTTGTGCGTCACCGTTTGGTGCAAAAGATTATTCAGGCATACGAAAAATACGATAGAGAACTGGCACGCCGCGAGGCGGAACGCCGTGCGGCAGTACAGCAAAAGCTGCGTGCCGAAAAAAACGATATTAAGAACACAAAGTGAGGTCTATTATGAACAGAAAAATGAATTTGCGTATTTATTTTGACAACCATCAGGACAAGCTCCCCTTGACCTATCGCCTCAAAATGTTGGTTCGCGAGGCAATCGAAGCTACGCTCGATTACGAGCAATTCGGCAACCCCTGCGAGGCATCTGTTACCTTTGTGGATAACACCGAGATCCGCGAGCTGAACAAAAAGTTCCGCGGCATTGATAAAAGCACCGACGTGCTCTCTTTCCCCCTCTTCGATTACGAGGGCGAGAGCGAAGAGCCGCCCGTAGACGAAATGCTTGGTATGCTTGGCGATATCGTGCTCTCCTTGGAGCAAGCCGCTCTGCAAGCAGAGGAATACGGCCACAGCTTTGAGCGTGAGGTGGCATTCCTCACCGTGCACTCCATGCTGCACCTGCTCGGCTACGACCACGAAACGGGCGAGGAGGACGAAGCGGATATGCGCCGCCGTCAAAGTGAAATTATGGATTTGATGGGGCTTTCTGTCAAGTCGGAGGCGTAAGAGATGGCACGCAAGCAGATAGATACTGCGGGCAAAACCGAAAACTTTTTTACCCGCAACGTAAAGCTGATTACCTTTCTGATTTGCATCACCGTTATTTTTTCACCGTTCGTTATCGTTTACATCAAGGATACCATTGAGGATAAGCGCCTGGCAAACCGCCCCGAAATGACGGTGGACGAGCTTGTTGTGATTGCCGAGCGTTCAAAGGATTTGCGCCAAGCAGATTTGGCAAAGTTTGACGACTATTGCGAAGAGAGCGAAATGCAGGGCATGAAATACGCCATGTACCGCATTCCGATTTTGCACGAAAGAAATCTCGTTCTTTCGGTCAGCTTTGATGCTTCTCTCAATTATGCATTTTATCTCAAGCTCATCGATCAGGATACAAGAGAGGAGCTTGACCTACTCACTGAGGCACATCTGCTTGAGGAGTTCCTCACCTCTGTGCCAACTAACTGAAAAAAAGGATTTTGATTTTTTATGAAAAGAACCGGATTTATATCGATCGTAGGTCGCCCCAACGTGGGCAAATCCACCTTGCTTAATAGCATTTTGGGTGAGAAGATTGCTATCGTTTCCAACAAACCCCAAACCACGCGCAACCGCATTGCCGGCATTGAAACGCGCGGTGAAGATCAATTTGTATTTCTCGATACCCCCGGCATCTTCAAGCCGCAAAACAGTCTTGGCGATTTTATGGTCAAGACAGCAAACAGCACCATGCAAGAGGGGGATATGGTCATTCTCGTAGCTGATGTGGGCTACCGTCCCGGTGACGTGGAGGAGGGCATTGTGGCTTACCTCAAAAAGTCGGGCACCCCTGCCATTCTTGCCCTGAATAAGGTCGACCTCTATCGCCGTGAGCAGATTGCCGAAACCATTGCGGCATATGCTGCTATTCACAATTTTGAGGCGGTCGTTCCGATTTCCGCAAAGAAGGGCAAGTACGTAAACGAGGTGCTTGACGAATGTGCCAAGCTGCTCCGCGAGGGCGATTGGTTCTACGACGAGGATATGATCACCGACCAACCCCAACGCCAAATGGTTGCCGAGATCATTCGCGAAAAGATTCTGCGCACCCTCGATAAGGAGATCCCCCACGGTGTTGCCATTGTGGTAGAGGAATACCGAGACGAGGGCAGCATCGTGCGCATTCGTGCCGAGATCTTTTGCGAAAAGGCATCGCACAAGGGCATTCTCGTTGGCAAGAACGGCGAGACACTCAAGAGAATTGGCTCCTATGCCCGTGAGGATATGGAAAAGCTGCTTGACGCACAGGTATACCTCAACCTTTGGGTAAAGGTGAAGGAGAACTGGAGAGACAGCGCGCGCGGTATTCTCAATTTCGGTTACACCGAAGAATAAAATCGAATCGAAAGGAAGCTGCTATGCGACACGAAAGCATTGACGGCGTTGTTGTGCGCGTGCGTGACTACGGTGACCACGACCGCTATCTGTCGGTGCTTACGGCAGATGCAGGGCGAATTACACTGCTCTCCAAGGGTGGGCATTCGCTCAAGGGTCCGCAAACCGCCATCAGCCAGCTATACACCTACGCAAACTTTGAATATTATCACCGCGGCGAGTTCAACATTCTCAAGGGCGGCTCTGCCTATCAGCATTTTTATGCCTTGAGTATGGATATCGACCGCCTCAATTTGGCGGCGTATCTTTGTGATGTCGCGTGCGAGCTGACCGATGAGGGCGAACCCGCACCCGAAATGCTGCGCCTGCTTCTCAACTCGCTCTATGCCATTTCCAAAGAGCTTTATCCGCAAGAAATCATCAAGGGCGCGTTTGAGCTCCGTGCTATGGCAATGTCGGGCTATGCCCCCGATCTTGGCGCGTGCACTCATTGCGGACGTGATGAGGATGAGCATTTCTATTTGCACGTTATGAACGGCTCTCTCCTTTGCCCCGAGTGCTTTTCTCAAAAGGGCAAGGAAGTGAAAAAATACACCGAGGGCACCTATGATGACATTCGCGAGAGCGAGAGTGTTGCAGGGCTTTCTCCTGCCGTGCTTGCGGCAATGCGCTATTGCTTAACGGCGCCACTTGAGCGTTTATTTGCTTTTGGGCTTGAAGAAAAATCCGACGTTGAAGATTTTTCGCGCGCCGCACAAACCTATTTGCTCTCTCACCTTGAGAGGGGATTTGACTCACTCAATTTTTACCATTCGATGCGTGCACCTCTGCCGCAAAAGGAAAACAAGGTATGAATTTTACACAAAAAACATTAACCACACTCGAATTTGATAAGATCTGCGAAATGCTTGCCGACTGTGCGCCCACCGCGGGCGCGCAAGCTTTGGCGCGCAGATTGACGCCTTCGAGCGATGCTGTCGAGGTTTTGCGCCGTCAGCGACGCACCACCGATGCGCGCAAGCTTCTCGAAACTAAGGGCATGCCGCCCTTTGGCACGGTGATCGATGTCTCCGACGCCTGCGAGCGCGCCGTCAAGGGCGCGGTGCTTTCCATGCGCGAGATCCTTGACGTTGGCCGCCTTTTGCGTTCTGCCCGTCAGGTGGGCGAGTATGCAAAGTCCAACCGCACCTTTGAAACAACACTCGATGAGATCTTCGGGCGCTTGCTCTCCAACCGACACCTTGAGGATAGCATTTCGCGCTCCATCATCTCCGAGGATATGATCGCCGACGAGGCGAGCCGCGAGCTTGCCGAGATCCGCCGCAAGATTCGCGAATCCAACAACCGTATTAAAGAGACGTTGCAGCACTACATCAGCGGCTCCTACTCCAAAATACTGCAAGACAATATTGTTACCATGCGTAACGGGCGTTACGTTATTCCCGTAAAAGCCGAGTGCAAAAACGAGCTGAAAGGACTTATCCACGATACGTCTTCTTCGGGCGCGACCATTTTTGTTGAGCCCATGGCGGTGGTGGATGCCAACAACGAGCTCCGCATGCTCCACTCCAAGGAGGAGCACGAGATCGAGCGCATTCTGTATTCTTTTTCGTCCGACATCAGTGCGGCATCCGAGTCTTTGCGCCTCAACTATCTCAACCTAACTGAGCTTGCTTTCCTCTTTACCTGTGCCGAGCTCTCCCTTCGCATGGGCGCGGTCGAGCCACATATTTCAGGCGACCAAACGGTGGAGCTGCGTCGTGCAAGACACCCTCTTATTGATCCCAAAAAGGTTGTTCCCACCAACATCCGCATCGGTGGGGAATACGATACGCTCATCATCACGGGTCCCAACACGGGCGGTAAGACCGTAACGCTGAAAACCGTGGGGCTCTTTGCCCTGATGACACAAGCGGGACTCCATATTCCCGCAGAACCCGATTCCTCAATCTGCGTGTTCAGCCGCGTGCTAGTTGACATTGGCGACGAGCAGAGCATTGAGCAGTCGCTTTCCACCTTGTCCTCGCATATGGTCAACATTGTGCGCGTAATGGAGGAGGTTGACGAAAAATCACTTTGTCTGTTCGACGAGCTTGGCGCGGGTACCGACCCCGTAGAGGGTGCGGCACTTGCCATTGCCATTATCGAGTCTGTTCGCCGTGTGGGCGCACTTTGTATGGCGACCACCCACTACACCGAGCTCAAGACCTTTGCACTTGACACCGAGGGCGTACAAAACGCCTCCTGCGAGTTTGACGTTGCCACGCTCAAGCCGACCTACCGACTGATGATCGGCACACCCGGCAAATCCAACGCGTTTGCCATTTCTTCTAAATTGGGACTGCCCGAGGAGATCATCAACCTCGCAAAGGAGAACGTCAACCGCGACCACCAACGCTTTGAAGAGGTCATTGAGCAGCTTGAGGCAACACGCCTTGAGGCTGACCGCGCAAGGGATGAGGCAATGCAGCTCAAGCGCGACTACGAAAAGCTCAAGAGTGATGCCGAAAAGGAGATCAAAACACGCTTCTTTGAGGTAGAACGCCAAATTGAGCGCAACCGTCGCGAGGCACAGCAAATGCTGGATAGCGCACGCGCCTCAAGCGATTTCATCTTTGCTCAACTCGAAAAAGCCAAAAAGGCAGAGGCGGAAAAACGCCTTACCGAAGAGCTTGACGAGGCACGCCGTGCCGTTCGCCGTACCATTCGCGAGGGCAGCGAAAAGATTGACCCCGTGCAAGAGAAAAAAGACGAAAAATACGTTTTGCCGCGTGACCTCAAATGCGGTGACAAGGTCTATATCGTCAACATCGATAAAGAGGGAATCCTCTTGGAAACACCCGATAAGAGCGGTTCTGTTTTGGTGCAGGCAGGCATTCTCAAAACCCGCACCAAAATATCCAATCTGCAGCTCATCGAGGAAAAGCCGCAGCTCATCAGCGGCAAGCAAAAAAAGAACGCATCCGATTTTCATGCAAAGGTCAACCGCGACTTCCGCGATGAAATCGACTTGCGCGGCATGCTTGGCGACGAAGGTTGGCTGGCAGTTGATAAATATCTCGACGAAGCACTCATTGCTAACTTTGGGCGCGTGCGCCTCATTCACGGCAAGGGAACGGGTGCTCTTAAAAACGCCCTTTGGCAACACCTCAAGCATGACCGCCGTGTAGCAAGCTTCCGCTTAGGCGCATATGGCGAGGGCGACGGCGGTGTAACTGTTGTTGAACTGAAATAAGGAGACAAGATTATGAAAACCATTAACGTAACCGTATGGAACGAATTCCGTCACGAAAAGACCGACCCTGCTTGCAAGGCAGTTTATCCCGACGGCTTGCACGCAACCATCAAGGCTTTTCTTGACGTTAACGAAGATATGAACGTGCGCCTGGCAGCGCTTGACGATCCCGACCAAGGACTTCCCGACGAGGTTCTTGAGAGTACCGATGTTCTCATTTGGTGGGGACATATGGCGCACCACGTTGTGGCAGACGAATTGGTTGAAAAGATTCGCAACCGCGTTTACCTTGGCAAAATGGGCTTTATCGCACTGCACTCCGCGCACAAGTCCAAGCCCTTCCGCGCAATCGTGGGAACTACGGGCAACCTTTCTTGGGGCAGAGAACAAAAAGAGATTATGTGGACGCTTTTGCCCTCTCATCCCATCGCGGCAGGCATTCCCGACCACTTCATTCTCCCTGAAGAGGAGCTCTACAGCGAGCCCTTCTACATCCCCCAACCCGATGCGCTCATCTTTTGCGGTTGGTTTGAGGATGGACACGTGATGCGTGCGGGTGCTACCTTCCTGACCGGTGCGGGCAAGGTATTCTACTTTCAACCCGGACACGAGACCTGCCCCTCTTATCACAACGAAAACGTACAACGTATCATCACCAACGCAGTTCGTTGGGCACAACCCAACGCAGTTGGCTACACCGTTCCCGGCGATTGCCCTCATATCACGTGGAAAACGGTTGACGAATTTAACAAATAACTTTTGAAAATAATTAACGAAGAGTAAAAATATCGGCGTTGGAGCAATCCGAAGTGCCTGCCGAACGGGGAGTTGTCGGTGGGACGAATAGGGAGTACCCCTTGCGGTCGGTATTTTGCATCCCGCTTCAGTCGGCTACGGTGACACAAACGTCTCCTTTTTGCCAACGAGGTGGAAGGGAGGATTTTGTATGAAAAACCAAGCTTCTAAAAAACACCTTGGCAGTAATTTGCGCCTGTTGGCGGTTTCTGCCTTTCTTGCCGCCCTCAGCATTGTGTGCGGCAAGTATCTTGCGCTGCCCGTGGGCAACGTGCTGCGCTTCAGCTTTGAAAATTTGCCCATTCTCTTAGCAGGCATGATGTTCGGCCCCATCACGGGTATGCTCGTTGGTGTGGTTGCCGACGTTATCGGTTGTATTATGGTAGCGTATCCCATCAATCCTTTGGTAACCGTAGGTGCTGCCTGCATCGGTCTTTTTGGTGGGCTGTTGTTCCGCACCACCAAAAAGCTGCCCTTTTTGTGGCAGACCTGCATTACCGTCATTTTGACGCATCTTGTGGCATCGGTCATCGTTAAGACCTACGGGCTTGCACAGTACTACGATATGCCGTTTCATATTTTGATGCTTTGGCGACTCTTAAACTACGTCATCGTAGGTGTTGCCGAATGGCTTTTGTTATACACGGTGCTCAAAAACCAAGCATTGCGCCGCCGCTTTGAGGAGTTGAGAGGATAAAACGATGAATTACGAACAAGCACTCGAATATATCCACTCGGTCAACTGGACCTTCTGCAAGCCCGGGCTTGAGCGCATCACCGCTCTTTGCCACGCACTTGGAGACCCGCAAAACAAACTTCGCTTTATTCACGTTGCGGGCACCAACGGCAAGGGCTC
>JAZRKS010000259.1:0-4473 GCA_045646445.1 Eubacteriales bacterium
CTTCGTCAACTCTTGACTGAATTTCGTCCTTGATCCTTGCCGCAACGATCTCGCTCGATCCGCGGAGGCTTCCGTCGTCGGCAACACCGTCGCCTGTTGTATCAACGTTGGGAGCAACGTCGTAAGGATAAAGGCGGACTACGTTACGCAGAGCGCTGTCGCACTGCAAAGAGAGGTATTCTTTATAGTTATCAACGTTGAAAACAGCCTTTGCGGTGTCAACAATGCGCCACGTAACGGCAATTCCAATCTCAACGGGGTTGCCAAGGCAATCGTTGATTTTTTGACGGTTGTTGTTGAGTGTCATAATTTTGAGGGAGATCTTTTTGCTATCGGGGGTTACGTTAACCGAGATCTCGCCACTTTCTTTGATGACTGTGCCAAGACTCTTGGTGGAAACGTCACCGCTTTGGTTGAGCTTGGTGTTAGCCGCAGGGTTTACAGAGCTGCAGAAGGGGTGAACGGCGTAGAAGCCCTCGCCCTTGAGTGTGCCAACGTATTTGCCGAAAAGGGTCAAAACAAGCGCCTCTTGGGGCTTGAGCACGCGCAGACCGCACAGTGGGATCCAACCAAGGCAAAGAATCGGCATAGAAATGCCGAAAATTACCCAGCCGATAACACTTCCCTCTTCTCCCAATATGCCGCCGGCAATACAACCAACCGTTGCTAACAAAAGCACCAAAACATCAATGACTAGAACGGCCATACCGCTTTTTACATTCTTTAAAACTTTTTCTTGCATAATATTACCTCCTAATATGTGGTATCATTATGATATCATATTTGTTTTGGGTTGTCAAGAGGTTTTTCCAAATATATATTCTACCGTTGGTTTATGAAATGCAAAAATGGTTTCCCTTTTATCATGTCTCTGCGCCTTTTTCTTCGTTGGATAGCGCAGCATTGCGAAATGCGGTTGGATTGCAAGCGTGGATTTCTTCAAATTTTCGACTAAAATGCTGTACCGTTTTAAAACCGCATTCGAATGCGATTTCTCGAATGGAAAGATTGGTGCCCCCAAGAAGCTTTTCGGCTACACCGATTCGGTAATGCCAAACATATTTGATTGGTGTCGTTCCCAGTTCTTTTTGAAACAGCTTTGTCAAGGCTGAATGGCTCAATGCCACTGCCCTCATAATATCTTTGAGCGTGATTGCGTTATGATAATTGCTTTTGATATAAATGACTGCTTTTTGAAGATGCGGATTTAATATTTTATCGACACATACAATAGAGTCATTTTGTTTCAAAAACGACAGCTTCTCCATTATTACGCCCTCCTTCATTTACATAAAATGTTGTAAACTATATGTTTCTATTGTAGTACAAATATTTACTAAAGTCAATAGTAAATTTATTTACTTGGTATAATGTTTACAAACAAGTAACAAAAGGAGCGATAAAATGCCAACTTATATAAAAAGAATTCGCGATTTGCGTGAAGACCACGACAAAACGCAACAACAAATTGCCGACTATTTAGGAACTTCGCAAACTATGTATGCCCGATATGAAAGAGGTGCTAACGAGCTGCCAATCCGTCATTTGCTTATGCTTTGTAAGTATTATGGTGTGAGTGCCGATTATATTTTGGGTTTGACCGATCAATAAAAGACCACCCCTCGCGCAAAAATCCGCGCGAGGGGTGGTCTTTTATGAATGGTAATCTTTAAGCATCCTTTCGCCAAGTATTGTGAACCTTTAGCCAAAGAGCAAAATCAATTGCGAAGAAAATGGCACACGGAACTACCAAACAGATGAAAGCCACCCATATGTAAAACCACCAAGGAGCAATGAGCGAAAACTCAATGAGAACGGTGATAACAAAATCAAGAGTGGCAAAGGCAAGAACTTCCGCCCTAAAATGAGGGAATTTGCATATACGGTGCCATTCTTCCCCAAAGATCAAACGCTCACGGTTGGCATCTGCCAAATAAGCGCGGCGCATTTCTTGGTTGTCGGCTCTGCGGTTGAAAACCCGAATTAACACAAGTACGAGAGGAATTCCAAATCCGACGCAAAGTCGAACAAACCAGTTTTTGAAAAAGTTTGCAACCAACGATAAAATGCTAAAGCCAACGAAGTAAATAATGAGGCACAGTGCAAAATGTCCCAGTATAGATATGAGCTTTTTGAAATACAATTTTCGCATAAAAGTTCCTCGGTTTCTGTTTTTTTTATGTTGTATCAACAAATCATTTTAAGCAAAAAACTCATCCACCGTGCAACCGATGGCATCGGCAAGGACGGGGAGAAGTGCTATATCGGGGCAACACTCCTCGCGTTCCCATTTGGAAACAGACTGCGAGGTGATTCCAAATAAATCTGCCAACTCTTTTTGCGTGATGTGATTTTGATAACGGTATGACTTTAATTTTTTTGAAATGATAATTTTCCGCATTTGCAGACTCCCCTTTCAAATTCATTCACAGTCCGAGACTCTTTATTCTGTTTGACACTACCGTTGTTCTAAATGCGGTTGGGTTGCAACCGTAGGTTTCTTCAAATTTTCGACTAAAATGCTGTACCGTTTTAAAGCCGCATCGCAGTGCAACATCCTTAATGGGCAAATTGGTAAAATTCAAAAACTTGTGCGCTACCACTATTCGATGATGCCAAACGTATTCGATTGGTGTCATTCCCAATTCCGTTTTAAACAATTGCGTTAAAGATGAACGACTTAGTGAAGCCGCCCCCATAACATCCTCAAGGGTGATTGCATTCCGATAATTGTTTTCGATGTAGATAACTGCTTTTTTAAGATGCGGATTTGATATTTTGTGGTCACACTCAACGGGGGCGGTTTGCCCAACAACTTCATATGTTCTTTCCAAAAGCAGCATCATTTCCATAAAATAAGATCTGCTCCTGCAAGACCAATACCAATCCGGTTGCTCCCTTAACTGATGCTCTAACAAAGAAAACAATCGCTTAAAATTGTTCAAATCTTCATCAAAAACCGGAAATACATATCTTGCGGCATCGGTAAAGGGTTTTAATAAAAAGAAATCGTGTACTTGGGCAAGCTCCGGATAATTTCCGCTATGCACTCTCGCAAAAGTCATATTCACATTTAGAAAAGTCGGGCTAAAATAAACAGAATCGCATTTCAGTCCGCGTTTTTTAAGTAATTTAGGAGACTCCGATTCATCAAAGCAGACAAAGCAAGGCGCCATTGCCTCAAACGTTTTTTCACGCACCTGAAAATGCGCCGTTCCCTCATAGAGAATCATCAAAACAAAGCAGGTATCTTTGATATCCAAATCATTTAAAGTATCGCCTTTTACACATTGTACCGGAGCAATTCTGCCGGTATTGTATTGGCGTCCAAACGTTTGCGGATTCATCTCATTTCCTCCATGTATAGCAGTCATTGCACACCTTTATGATACCATACATTTCTTTTTCTGTCAAGGTAAAGTGTGCAAAGCTATATTTACAGATAACATCATCTTATTTTCAGATAAACAAATTTTAGACTTTCTCTCGACAATATAGCATAACATTATAATTCCTTTTGCAAGATCGCCTCGCCGTTTTTCATGCTGCGTAATTGGAACCCATTTGCCAGATATAATTGCAATGCACTGTCAAAATCGGCGCAAATCATGGCGCCCTCGTGTGGATAGACTTCTATAAATGAATATCCTTCCTCTTTGGACAACTTGCAAACAGATTCCAGAAGCGCAGAACCCACTTGAAAGAAATCCTTATCTTTGGTCACTTTCAAACAAACAATAGATTTAACTTTTTCCTTCTCCTCAGCTTCCGCCACGACATGGCGTGCAAGAAAGATGTAGTTTTCCTTATCGTCACAGTTGCACCATCCCACGGGAGTCTTGCCTTCATAGGCAAGATAACCGTGTATTTTGTCGGCACCGATCATTTCCACAGCAACCTCACGGGAAATTTGGGAAAGTGTTGCCTCGTTATTCTTGACCGACTCCATAATTCTTTGGTCAATTTCCTCTTGTGTCATATTCCAATGCGTGCAATAACACACAACACCGCCTGAACTCGCTTGATCAAAAATGCGAAGATAATCTTCTGTTCGGGATTTGTCAAACTCAACTACATCATACATTGTTGGTATTATCATTTGCTTTTCTCCTTCAATAAATTCGGGTGTTACATACCTCTTTTCGCAATGTTTTGTAGGTATGCTGACACGATCATTATAGTATACTTTCTTCGTTTTGTCAATACAAATAACGCAAAGCTATATTTACAGATAACATCACCTTATTTTGAGATAACCAATATAAAAACCCTCGCGCGGAAATACCCGCGCTAGGGGTGTGTTTTTGCAACACGTGTTGCGTTTTATCAGTTCCAATGCTTGATGTTGTACCAGTTGATGCCATCGAAGATGGGCTCCAGCTCGGCAGCATCCTTGGACGAGTTGTTGAGGTATACGGGAATTTGACCGATGTCTGCTTTTGCGTGAACGGTCTTGCCGCCCTCGATAACTTC
>JAZRKS010000260.1:0-3192 GCA_045646445.1 Eubacteriales bacterium
TGAGGAGAAGGTGTCAAATCCGATTTGCGGATTTGACGGATGAGGTGTAGGACGCAACACATCCGTCCAAAATTTTCGGACAGATAAGGAGATACTATGAACTTTTACGAAATCGCACAAAATCGCCAATCCTGCCGCGCCTATGATGCAAGCCGCGCAGTTGAAGAAGAAAAGATCAATGCCATTTTGGAGTCTGTACGCCTTTCTCCCTCGGCTTGCAACGGTCAGCCCTATCATCTGACGGTTTGTCAAGGAGAGGTCGCTCGTGAGGTCGCTAAGGCGACCATGGGTATGGGCATGAACAAATTTGCCGCTGATGCACCTGTTCTTATCGTGATTTCCGAGGAGCCCTACTGCAAGACTGCGGCTCTCGGTGCAAAAGTGAAGAACAATGATTACCGCTCCATTGACATTGGCATTGCGGCGGCATATCTAACTGCTGAAGCAGCCGCGCAAGGACTTGGCACCTGCATTCTCGGTTGGCTCGATGATGAAAAGATCCGCAAAATTTGTTCTCTTTCTCACCCCGTTCGCCTCGTTATCACCCTCGGCTACGCCAAAGAAGATGATAAATTGAGAGCAAAAAAGCGAAAAGATTTGGATGAATTGGTGACAAAGTTGTAATTATGATACCGTATAACAAAAAACTTGTCTCTATCGCAAAAGCATTGCGGAGAAATATGACACCGGAAGAAAAGCATTTATGGTACGATTGTCTAAAAAAATTGCCATACCATGTGCGACGTCAGCATAATATTGAAAATTATATTGTGGATTTTTATATTGCTGAAAAGAAGATTGTCATTGAGGTGGATGGAATACAACATAACTCTCCTGAACATCAAGAAAGTGATAGATTAAGAGATGAAATACTTGCATCTTGGGGAATTACTGTATTGCGCTATTCTAACGAAGCCATACGCAAAGATTTTAATATGGTGACAGATGATATTTTAAAAAAGCTTGATTTAGATAAAGACGATTAAAAAGTTAGTTGCATATAAGACACCTCATCCACCGCTATCGCGGTTCCCCTTCCCCCACTGGGGAAGGCTTATTTTACTCTTTGCTGCTCTTGTAACAATAAGGTTTTTGTAAGAGCTCTTATAATAAACATCAAACTCTCTCAACAAATAGACAGGCAGTGAGAGTTTTTACTCACTCTTCCGCGCGAAAATCCCTTGTTGAGAAAATAAATTTGCGTTGGGACACCTCATCCACCGCTATCGCGGTCCCCCTTCCCCCGCTGGGGAAGGCAATTCGGTTCCTCGCTTCGCTCGGATAAATAATTTAAGCATTATTAAGATTTTTTAATACAACAAATAATCGGCTCTTATCGGCTGTATGAAAACTTCGGCACACCGCAAAAAAGCCTTCCCCAGTGAGGGAAGGTGCCGAGCCTGCGAGGCGGATGAGGTGTCCCACCGCAAAACTTTCTTTTTTTGCTATAAAATCCCCGACAGACTGCAAAATCTGTCGGGGATTTTCTGTTTTTATGATTTATTTTCCATTTCTTTTTTTAGTTCTTTAGCGCTTTCCAATTCTATTTCTGCCTCAAAATCAAGCCCTTTTTGACGATAAATGGCGGCTATCTCTAAGCGAGTATCATATGCTTTTTGATACTCACCGCGTTGTTTGTAATACCATGTCATGCCAACTTTTTCATCACAGTACGGTGTTCCGATTTCACCGGCTTTTTTGAAGCAGGCAAACGCTTCGTCATATTTTTTCAAATCAATGCAAGTGTAACCACCGGAAATATATAGTTCCCAATTTTCGGGGTAAATTTCGATAGCACGGCGATAGGCTTCGTATGATTTTTCGTGCTGCTCGTTGAGGGAATACGCATCAATAAGCAACACCCATTCTCTTGGCTCTAAAGGCTTGTCGGCAGCATCAAATTTTGCTTCTTGCTCTTTGAGAACCTCCTCACCTTTACCGATATCAAATAATAATCCCATCTTCATAGATGCGGCACGGCGATAGGGGTGCAGGTCCTTATCCTTATCATCTGCCAAAACGGCATCATACCACTTTATCGCCTCTTTTTGGCAAAAATCCATCATTTGAGCGTAAACGGTGGCATAGATCCATTTACCATTGATAGAGAGTTCCCCATCCTTCAACATTTTTTCGTATTCCATACGGCATCTAAAAAAGTCCTCGGGGTCATCGCTGAGTTCATAAGCGGCGGCAAGGCGCTCGGCATAGTTTTCATAAGCGATGGACTGCTTTTTGAAAAGGTCATCGACAAGGACGCCATAAAGAGTGGCAATTTCGGGGAGCATCAGGACATCGGGGAGCGTTGAGCCACACTCCCAACGCGAAACGGTTTGCGAATTGACGCAAAGCTTTTCGGCAACCTGCTCTTGCGTGTACTTTTTTGCTTGGCGGAATTTTTTCATATTCTCCGCAAAAACTGTTTGATTCATATTTATCTCCTTAAATCGATCGTTTTGAAAGCTTTCGATATGATTATAACACGAATTTGCACTTCTGTCTATATCTTATTTTGTGATGAAACTCTTGATTTCTGTGTAATAAACGTCCCCGACAGACTGCAAAATCTGTCGGGGATTCATTATTTTTCAATATTGAAATTTAAAACCATTTTGATAGGTTGTCAAGGATAGCCTCCGAAAAACTCCAAGACACGAAGAAAAGCACAAGGGCGGCAAGGACTTCCATAATGGCGATCTGTTTTGCCCTCTTGGCGTTGTTCAAATTGACCAAGTACACAATATTGACAATCGCCATCAAGGCTACAAAGAGCAACGATAAAAGCGCGATCAAAATCAAAAAATTCAAGGTAGGGATTTGTTCCGAATCAGCAAACGGAGATATCACCACGGAGAGCACGCACAGCACACATTCTACAAGCAATCCGCCAAACAAGCCGACGATGATGGGAGAGAAAACAGGTATCATTTTTTTCATAAGCGCCTCCTAATTCCTTGTTGCAGTCTTTGTTGATTTCATTATAACACAGAATTTCATCCAAAACAATATTTATGTCAAAAAACCTGCGTTTTTTTCTTATACCCTATTGACAAACGTGCAAAATGGGGGTATACTATTAGCAACATCATAAACCGATGCGAAAGAAGAGTAACCGAGTAAAAGCTTTTACAGAGAGCCGCAGGTGGTGGAATTGCGGTAAGAATAGCTTGGCGAATGGGCTTTCAAGGGCGA
>JAZRKS010000261.1:0-2678 GCA_045646445.1 Eubacteriales bacterium
ATCCGACTTCGACATCCTCGACGCCCCGTCCCAACCAAATTACAGAAAACAAAATTTCAGCAGGTAGGGGACGGCGCCCTCGACGTCCCGTTTTCTCCTTTCTTTTCCTTGACATTTTCATCGGGATATGGTACAATGATAGGGAAGAACAAAAAAGAAAGACACATAGTGTCTTTGGAGGCAAAAGATGAAGAAATTACTCGCAATCGACGGCAACAGCATTCTCAACCGCGCATTCTACGGTATTCGTCCCTTAACCACAAAGGACGGCTTTCCCACCAATGCGCTCTATGGCATGATCAATATGATCACACGCCAAGCAGAGGCAATCGCGCCCGATTACTGTGCCGTTGCCTTTGACCTCAAGGCGCCCACCTTCCGCCACAAAATGTACGATGCTTACAAGGCAGGCAGACACGCCACTCCCGAGGAGCTTTTGGCACAATTCCCCGTGGCAAAAGAGGTGCTCACGGCTCTTGGCTACCATGTGCTTGAAATGGAGGGCTATGAGGCAGACGATATCCTTGGCACCCTTGCGCGCATGAGCACCGAGGCAAATTGCGAGGCATACCTGATGACGGGAGACCGCGATGCACTTCAGCTCATCGGTCCCAACGTGCACGTTCTGCTTGCCACCAATAGCGAAACCATCGATATGGACGAGGCAAAATTCCTCGAAAAATACACCGTTCCGTCCTCTACCTTTGTTGACGTCAAGGCACTGATGGGGGATAGCTCGGATAACATTCCCGGTGTTCCCGGCATTGGCGAGAAGACCGCCATCAAGCTCATCTCGGAGTTCGGCTCTCTCGATGGCATCTACGAGCATCTGCCCGAGGCAAAGCTGACACCCTCTGTTAAAGCCAAACTCGAGAGCGGACGCGAGAGCGCATATCTTTCCCAAACCTTGGCACGCATCTGCCAAACCGTGCCGCTTGAGAATTCCTTGGAGTCGCTTGCAAGCGAGGGAATCGACCGCGCCGAATTGCGCCGACTGCTACTCCGTTTGGAGTTCTCGGTGTTCATCAAGCGTTTTGGCTTTGATGCCGAGCCCACACCCGAGGAGACCACCACAGCCCCCGTTGCGGTGTCTGCTTTTGATTGCGAAAAGCTTGCGGCTCTCTCCGCTGTGGCTCTTGATTACAAGGATGAAAAACTCACCCTCTCCGATGGAACTTCCGCTTGGGAATGCGAGGGAGGGGAACTCTCCTCTCACCTTGTGGGCAAAACCGTTGTTTGCTACGATTGCAAGTCTCTTTATAAAAATCCCGCGCTTGCATTCTTGCGCGAATGCCGCGTTTATGACTTGATGCTTGGCGCATATCTTGCCAACTCCTCCAAGAGCAATTTTGACCTTTCGGGGCTCGTTTCCGATTACCTCGGTGAGGTAATGTCGGGGGAGGTTCCCACCGCCGCATATATCGCACGTCTGTATCCGCTAATTGCGAAAGCCGTAGAGGAAAGCGGACAAGCAGACCTTCTTGCGGAGCTTGAAATGCCGCTCGCTCTCGTGCTTGCGGATATGGAAATGGCAGGTTTCCGCATCGACCGTGAGGGTATCACCAAATACGGTGAGCAGCTCACAACCGTTGCCGAGGCACTCGAGGCGCAGATTTTTTTCCACGCAGGGCAGGAGTTTAATATCAATTCTCCCAAGCAACTTGGAGAGATTCTGTTTGACGTTCTCGGCTTGCCGCACGCCAAAAAGACCAAAACGGGATACTCCACAAATGCCGAAATTCTCGAAAAGCTCCGCCCCGCACATCCCATTGTGCAGGATATTCTCGACTATCGACAAGTTACTAAGCTCCGCAGCACATACGTTGAAGGACTGCTCAAGGTAGCCGACGAAAACGGGCGCGTGCACACGCATTTTAAGCAGACGGGAACGGCTACGGGCAGACTTTCTTCCACCGAGCCCAACCTGCAAAACATACCCGTGCGAACCGAGCTTGGCAGGGAACTGCGCCGTTTCTTCCTGCCTGAAAATCAAGATTACGTCATCATCGATGCCGACTATTCGCAAATTGAATTGCGACTCTTGGCGCATATTTCAAACGATGCCAATATGATTAGAGCCTTCCGCGAGGGCGTGGACGTTCACACGTCCACCGCCGCCACCGTGTTTGGTGTGCCCGAATCCGCGGTCACGTCCGAGCTCCGCAAGCGCGCAAAGGCGGTTAATTTTGGCATTATGTACGGTATTGGCGCGTTCTCCCTCTCGGATGATATCGGTGTTTCCCGTGCCGAGGCGCAGGACTATATCGACCAATACCTTGCCGGCTACCCAGGCATTGATGCCTACCTCAAGGAGACCATCGGGAAGGCATACGAGGATGCTTATGTTACCACACTCTTCGGTCGCCGCCGTTACATTCCCGAGCTCAAGGCAAGCAACGGAATGCAACGCAAATTTGGCGAACGCGTGGCAATGAACAGCCCCATTCAGGGCACCGCCGCCGATATCATCAAGCTCGCAATGGTGCGCGTTCACAACCGATTAAAAGAAGAGGGCATCGATGCCCGACTTATCCTGCAGGTGCACGATGAGCTTCTCATCGAAGCGCATCGCTCGGTTGCCGACCGCGCCCGCGAGATCCTCAAACACGAGATGGAAAACGCTGTTACCTATTCCGTTCCCCTCGACGTGGATATCCACATCGGCAACAACTGGTACG
>JAZRKS010000262.1:0-3769 GCA_045646445.1 Eubacteriales bacterium
CTGTGTCTTCCCTTCTCTGCCGTATAAACGCGCAGGTTTGAGTTCTGATTCTCCCACGGGTGAGAATCGCTCCGCAATGCAAGCTCTGCTTGCATTGCCGGAGTTCGCATTCGCCGCCAAGACCGTCTGGGAGCTCGCTCACAAGCGGTCGGGCGTGCGAATATTCGCTGAAGGCGAAATTCTCCCATATACAAAATTTGTTAGAACCTGCGCTGTTGTGTCTTCCCTTCTCTGCCGTATAAACGCGCAGGTTTGAGTTCTGATTCTCCCACGGGTGAGAATCGCTCCGCAATGCAAGCTTTGCTTGCATTGTTGGAGTTCGCATACCCCACCCGAAGATCTGAAAGCTCGCTTTCAAGGCGCAGGTTGTGGGTATATTCGCGCATTGCGCGAAATTCTCCCGAGGTTCTTTCTTCTCCCACTTTTGGAGTTTACTTTTCGGGAGGAGCAAGCCCCTCCCCTACCGAAGATACAAGCATGCGAATGTCCGTCCACCACAAACGAAATTCTTCACACCATATTTTACAAAATCACTTGCATTTCCAGCTTTGCCGTGATATAATAAATGCGTTCAACAATCATGTTTTTCCAAACATGTGAACTTTGCGCCAAAAAACAAACTATAATTATCAAAAAGGAGACTCTTATGAAGTACATCTTAAAGCTAGCTTTCCCCCTGATTGTGATGATCATTTTGGCAGGTCTACTGATCTCCTCCATGTCAAACCCCAACCCCATAGTTGTTGTTGTCACCGTGACACTTATCACCATCGTTCTCCTCGTGCAACTGAGAAAGATCAGAAAAAATGCGAAGAAGCATTACCGCAATGCTCAAAACTCCTCCAAATCTGCAAGCACAAGCACCAAATCCTCCAAGAGCACCAATAGCGGCTTGACACAAAAGCAAGCGCAAGCTGTGCAAAACGAATTGCGTAGAATTGCACAAAGATTCTCCACACGTGAACAGCTTACCAGTCACGCCGACATACAAATTCTCGTTACCTCCAACGGCGACGGAACCTTTACCGTAGAACATGAGGTAATCAGAGACGGACACGAGGAGAGTTATTCCCATCAAGTCGATTCCGCCGTGCAGGTCGTACTCAATGACCTTGACTGGAAGCTTGCCGATGCGGTCAAGAACCTCAAAATCTAAAACACCAAAAGCGACGAATTTTTGTAATTCGTCGCTTTTTTTATCGTCTGCTTGCAATTTGGAAAGAATTGTGGTATAATAAGGTTAGTAAAACAAAGGAGACCCTATGATGACAGATCACAAGGAAATGCTGGGCTCAGCCCCCATCGGAAAGCTTTTATTTAAGCTCGCCATCCCCACGGTGGTGGCACAGCTGATCAATATGCTGTATAACATCGTCGACCGCATCTACATCGGTCACATGCCCGAGGTGGGCGACCTTGCCCTGACAGGTGTGGGCGTTTGCATGCCTATCATTTTAATCGTTTCGGCGTTTGCCGCACTCGTTGGCTCGGGTGGCGCTCCTCGCGCTTCCATCTTTATGGGCAAAAAGGATATCGACACCGCAGAGCGTATACTGGGTGCTTGCTTTGGCTTGCAGATCATCGTATCGGTTGTTTTAACCGCCGTGCTCTTGATTTGGAACCGTGACCTGCTCTTGGCGTTTGGCGCAAGCGGAAACACGGTGGAATATGCCACGGCATATATGAACGTTTATGCCATTGGCACCATTTTTGTGCAGCTGACGCTTGGCATGAATGCCTTTATTTCGGCGCAGGGATTTACCAAGATTTCAATGATCTCGGTGATCGTCGGTGCGGTTACAAACATCGCGCTTGACCCACTCTTTATTTATGGGTTGAACATGGGTGTGCGCGGTGCGGCACTTGCAACCATTATTTCGCAAGCAGTCTCTACCGTGTGGGTGGTTTACTTTTTGTGCAGCAAGAAAACCATTTTGCACCTGCGCACAAAGAATTTGATCCCCACTCCCAAAATCATTCTCCCCTGCTTGGCGCTTGGCTCGGCAACCTTTATTATGCAAGCAAGTGAAAGCGTGATTTCGATCTGCTTTAACTCCTCGCTGCTCAATTACGGCGGTGACTTGGCAGTGGGTGCAATGGCGATTTTGACCAGCGTGATGCAGTTTGCCATGCTGCCGCCCCAAGGCATTGCGCAGGGCGCGCAACCCATCCTGAGCTATAACTACGGTGCAAAAAACGCAGACCGCGTAAAAAAGACCTATAAAACGCTCCTAACGGTATGCGTTATCTATTCGGTAACGCTCTGGCTGGCGGTGATGCTGATGCCGCGTGTGTTCGTCTCGATCTTTACCCCTGACCCGACGCTCATCGACTTTGCCGCAAAAGCGCTCCGCATCTACTACAGCGGTATGGTTTTGTTTGGCATTCAAATTGCCTGCCAGATGACCTTCGTTTCTCTCGGGAACGCCCCTTCCTCCATTCTTGTAGCAGTTGTTCGAAAATTCGTTCTGCTCCTCCCCCTTATCTACATTGTCCCACGTCTTGTAAGCGATGCCACCATCGGCGTGTATATGGCAGAACCCATTGCCG
Source organism: Eubacteriales bacterium (assembly GCA_045646445.1). Classification (GTDB taxonomy): domain Bacteria; phylum Bacillota; class Clostridia; order Oscillospirales; family CAG-272; genus UMGS1865. The sequence continues at coordinate 2,551 of JAZRKS010000262.1, forward strand.
ATGTAACGGCAGTTACCTTTACCGCCATACTGTTTGTATTCCAATTTAAGAAAGCACTCAAAAAGATTGAAACCGAAGAATAAAGAAATGCCGGGAGTCTTCATAAGACTCCCGGCATTTCTTTATTCAATATCCAATTCGGGCGGCACGTCGATCTCCTCACCGACGTACTTGCCGTTCTTTTTGCGCTGACGGACACACTCGGAGAGCAAATATTCGATCTGCCCGTTTACCGAGCGAAAATCATCCTCTGCCCACGCGGCAATGGCGGCGTAAAGCTTTGGCGAAAGTCGCAGCGGAATCTGTTTTTTTTGCGAATCGTTCATACGGTGTCACCTATTATCAATACAGGCTGCCCGAGTTGACTACGGGTTGTGCATCGCGGTTGCCGCAAAGAACAACCAAAAGATTGGAAACCATAGCGGCTTTTCTTTCATCGTCAAGCACTACGGTGTTGTTTTGTGAGAGGCGCTCGAGCGCCATTTCTACCATACCAACGGCGCCGTCAACAATCATTTTGCGAGCGTCGATGATGGCAGATGCCTGCTGACGTTGCAGCATGACTGCCGCGATTTCGGGAGCGTATGCGAGATAGGTGATGCGCGCTTCGACGATTTCGATGCCTGCTTCTTCAACGCGTGCTTGAATTTCGCCGCGGATACGGTCTGCTACTACGTCGCTGGAGCCACGCAGACTTCCCTCGTCGGCAATGCCGTCGCCGGTGGTGTCAACGCCGGGGGCTACGTCGTAGGGGTAGATGCGAACAACGTTGCGCAAAGCACTATCGCATTGCAGGGAGAGGAATTCCTTGTAGTTATCAACATTGAAAACAGCCTTTGCGGTGTCGACAATGCGCCACGTAACGGCAATTCCGATCTCAACGGGGTTGCCAAGGCAGTCGTTGATCTTTTGGCGGTTGTTGTTCAGCGTCATAATTTTGAGAGAGATTTTTTTGTTTTCGGTTGCAACGTTAACCGAGATTTCGCCACTCTCCTTCATAACCACGCCGGGGCCCTTGGTGGAAACGTCACCGCTTTGGTTGAGCTTGGTGTTAGCCGCAGGGTTGACAGAGCCACAGAAGGGGTGAACGGCATAAAAGCCCTCGCCCTTGAGCGTGCCTACGTATTTGCCGAAAAGGGTCAAAACAAGCGCCTCTTGGGGCTTGAGCACGCGCAGACCGCACAGTGGGATCCAACCAAGGCAAAGAATCGGCATAGAA
>JAZRKS010000263.1:0-11063 GCA_045646445.1 Eubacteriales bacterium
GTGCTGCCGGCTCCTCGGTTGTCTTTTCATCCTTTGCGGAAATAAGCAGATACCCCTTTGCACGAAGGACGATCAAAAGGATGCAAAGCACAAAGGCACCGATTGCCGCTGCAATGGCAAGCACCAAAAGGGCCAGCTCTGCCGAGGCAGTTACTGCGCCAAAGGAAAGTGCGGCCACGGCGTAATTTGCGCCTCCGTTATACTCGTCATTGGATGCATCCGCCTCTTGGCTGCGCGCACGGCGCATTTTGCCGATGAGCATACAGATGCCTGCGATTTCAGCGCCCAGAACACACGCCAACACTGCGATGGCAATGTAGTAAAGATTTTCTACGCTGAGTCCGAATGACATTGCAAAAAATTGTTGAAGATTCAATGTCTTGTCCCCCATTCTGTCGGATTTTCCGACGACTTCCTGAATTGGCAAAATATGGTGCGCCAATTCTTTTGATACATATATATTGTATCACACATCTAACCAAGAATCAATATATATTATAAAAAAACTTTATGTATTTTGCAACTTTTCGTCGCAATATCCGTCAAAATGCGACTTTGGGTGCGCGGTTCAACACAACAAGCAACTCACCGCACAAAACGCGGATTGCCCCCGCATCAAGCGCCTCGCCACCGTGGTTGAAGTCTGCGACATTGCGTATGCGCTCCATAAAAGCGGGGAGATGACGTTCCACCGCCGTCATATAAAACGCCTGCGCCTCACCTATGGCACCGTCGAGCGAGGTCAGCCGCGCATAAGCGACCTTGATGCGCTCGGTGCTCTCGGCATAAGGCGTGTGCGCATGGACGGGAACCGCGCCCATTGCCAAGGAAAGCAAATGTCGCCCTCGGTTTGCCTCTGCCACACAGGATGCAATGGCAGAACGCGCCGCCGAAAGTGCACAGATCTGCGCCAAAAGTCGCCTGCGCGCCTCCTCAATTTGCGTGACCGCTCGGCAAACGGCAGAAAAATCCTTTTTGCCGTTCTGTATGCGAAAAACACCTGCATTTTGCAAAAGAGATTTGGTAAGATTTTGCAAGCTCTCCCCTATTATCGACAAGGTTGCGTTGGCGTCATTCACTCGGTCGGCACAATCCTTTGCCAATGACAGAGAGGAGGTGTCCGTTTGACGGGACACCTCCTGACAGTGTGCGCACAGTGCAGGCTCGTTGGATGCTGCCAACTCACTCACACGGCGGCTGATATCTTGCGTATCGTTGTTGTAAAGATACTCAGGGTGCATGGATAATTTCCTTTTCCTCGGTGTATTTGGGTACGTGCTTCTCTCCGGGCAAATAGACCGCACTCTTGGGTACGGCAAAGCGAATGGCATTCGGCACGACCTCAACCGTAAAGTGGTTTTGCGGGATCAGCTCTCCGTCAAAGGAATAAATAAAGCCTTCGGGAGCATCGATCTCGATCTTTTTGCCGCGGCGGTACTCGAGCAGCTTGGCAAAACGGGGATCATCCAGGTGCGTGCCCTCGGTGTAGACCTTGATCAAGCTGATAAATGTCAGGTGAGAAAGAGGCTTGACGAGGCAGACCTCAAGGAGTCCGTCGTTGTCAAGAGAACGGGGCGCACAGCGGAAGGAGCCGCCTACGTACTGACCGTTTGCAATGGTGCAAAGCAGAATTTTGCCGTCGGGGTTGATCTCCTCGCCATCTACTTTTACGTGGCAGGCGTTTTTCATAGCCGTGAAAAGTGCCTTTACAATGCCCGTGGTGTAGGCGTTTTTGCCACCGATGAGCTTTTTGCGGCGCACCTTCATCATGGTTTCGGCAACTGCCGAATCAAAGCCAAAGTGCGTAGCGTTGATGGCGTATTTGTTGCCAACGCGCATCAGATCGATGTATTCCTCGGGGGCATCAAGAAGCTCTTCAAGGTTCCAAAATACCTTTTTGCCGCCGTAATATTTGACAAAATCGTTGCCGCTGCCGCAGGGGTAGCAGCTCATGGAAGCATGCGGAAAACCAACCACGCGGTTGACGACCTCGTTAAGTGTGCCGTCGCCACCGCAGGCATAAAAGCGCACGGGTTCTTGATGCTCGGTGCAGTATTTGCGAATGTAAGCGGTCGCATCACCCGGTGCTTGGGTTTCGTAAAGCTCGTAGTCGACCTCTACCTTTTTGAGCTCCAAAATCCTTTTGATGTTGTCAAAGGAGTTGTCTTTGCCTGCCGCGGGATTAATGATAAAAATATGTTTCATATCTGCCGATTTCCTTTTTTTCGTTTTATTTACCTTTCGGGCGGTTGGCTGATAAAGATGCAAAAAAATGTCATAAATACTTGACGTATGCGCCAAATGCCGATGGAATTGCATAGCTTTGATGCAGTTCCCCATTGGGAATGAGAAGCATTCCCGACCGACCGTGCGATCCGTCAAATTCGGGGGTGATCAAAACATCGTAGGCGATCATGTGCCACTCGATGTGCGTAAAAATGTGCTTGGCACTCTCCAATCTTTGAATCCGCAAGGGCTCAAAGCCAAGAGAGCGCAAGCGTTCCAAAGCCTCGCCTTCGGAAAGATGCCCTTCGACGTTGGGGAGCTCGTAAAGCCCCGACAAAAGTCCTTTGCTCGGGCGCTTGCAGAGTGCCGTTCGGTCACCGTCACAAATGAGAAAAACCGTTTTTTCCTCTATACGTCGCGGCTTTTTGGGGGAACGTACGGGAATTTCATTCACCCTTCCCTCTCGGTATGCCACACAGCAATCGGCCAGAGGACACACCTCGCAAGCAGGCTCGCGGTTGGGTGCGCAAACGGTGGCACCAAGCTCAATGAGCGATTGCGTAAAGTCTCCCGCCTCGGTGGGAACCACGCGCAAAAGTGCCTCTCGAAATTCCTTTTTGGTATCGGGGAGAGCAATATCCGCCTCGGTTCCGCTCACGCGTGCAAGCACGCGCAAAACGTTGCCGTCAACTGCGGGAACGCGCAAGCCGTAAGCAATCGACGCCACAGCACCTGCGGTATATTCACCAATGCCGGGCAGCTTCAAGAGCTCCCCGTAGGTGCGCGGCATCACGCCGCCGTATTGCTCGACCACTACACGCGCCGCCTTTTGCAGATTGCGTGCACGGCTGTAATATCCCAAGCCCTCCCAAAGCTTCATCAGCTTTTCCTCGGGGAGAGTGGCAAGGGCGTTTACATCGGGAGCCGTCTCCAAAAAGCGAGCATAGTAGGGCTTGACCGCCTCCACCCTTGTTTGCTGGAGCATGATCTCGGAGATCCATATCCGATAAGGGTCGGAGGTGTGCCGCCACGGTAAGTCTCTTTTATTTTGTTGATACCACAAAAGCAGTGCTTGCACCGCCGCGGGGGAAAGAATCTCGTTCATTTTCGGTTTCCTTTACTTTGGTTGCAACCATTATATCATATTCCGCACAAAAAATCAAGAAAAATAGAAAAATCTGCACCCGCAAATGTATAGAAATTTGCCAAAGTGCTTGCATTTTTTGCAAAAAAATGCTAAAATAAAAACATAAATCACAAGAAAGGATTTGATCTTATGGCATTTTTGCGATTTTTGGAAAGCATTCGCACGCCCGTGGGCGATGCGCTGATGTCCTTTATCACCCTGTTCGGGGAGGAAACACTCTTCATCGTCCTCGCACTCGTTTTCTTTTGGTGCGTGGATAAAAAACGCGGATATTATTTGCTCTTTACCTGCTTTACGGGAACCATTTGCATTCAGTTTTTAAAGATGACCTTCCGCATTCCGCGCCCTTGGGTGCTCGACCCCAACTTTACCATTGTAGAAAGCGCACGCGAGGCGGCAACGGGATACTCCTTCCCCAGCGGTCACACACAGTGCGCCGCAGGCCTTTGGGGCGGCATTGCAAGAAGTGCCAAAAAGCGCGCCGTGCAAATCGGAGGCACCGTGTTGGTGCTTTTGGTTGCCCTTTCGAGAATGTACCTCGGTGTGCACACGCCGCTAGACGTGCTCGTTTCTCTCGGCATTGCGCTGGTCGTTATTTTCGGTCTTTACTACGTTGTTTACCAAGGCTTTGACAAACCCAAAAGAATTTACATTGCCTGCGCAGCACTTTTGCTTGCCGCAATTGCAAATTTGCTGTTTGTAACGCTTTACCCCTTCCCCACAGACGTTGATGCCGTCAACCTTGCAAACGGACAAAAGACCGCGTGGCAGATGCTTGCCTTGGCAATTGGTCTTTGCATCATTTATCCCTTGGACAGACACTATATTAAATTTGAAACCAAAGCCGTTTGGTGGGCACAGCTCATCAAGCTTGCCATTGGCGTAGGACTCGTTTTGGCAGTACGCATGGGCCTCAAAGCACCTCTCAATGCTCTGTTCGGTGTGAACGTGGGCGCGGGCGTGCGCTATTTCCTCATTGTTGTGGTAGCCGGAATCCTTTGGCCCTTGACCTTCCAATTCTGGTCCAAGCTCGGGCAGAAAAAGGAAGAAAACAAATAAAAAAAAACAAAAAGACCGCCAAGATTTGGCGGTCTTTTTTGCATATACGTGCTTATTCTTCTTCAATAACAACGTCAACGGCATCGCCCGTGTTGGAGAGGTCGGTGATGATATCGTCATCGTCAAAATGGAAAACCTCAAGGGGCTCTGCTTCCTCTTCCTGTCTTGCGCGAACAGCAGCGGCTCTTTCCTCGGCTTCTCTCTTTGCCTGTTGTGCGGCCTTGTGCGCTTGTGCAGCCTCGGCAGCAGTGTCGGAAACAGTATCCTTAAACGCCTCTACCTCTTTTTCGGCATCGGCAACGCGTTGGCGAAGCTCTTCAATTTGTGCCTTGACGGAGCGAATCTCCATCATAGCGTTCTTTACGTCGGTAATACCGGCGGCAATTTCGTCAAAATTTTGCTTGTCTTCCACAAAGTGGCCAAAGGATGCCTTGCCCAAAGCACCGTATGCCTCTTGCAGCTTGCTCTCTGCCACAGAAAGCTTGACCTGCAAGGATGCCATGTCGGCGGTTTGATTGATCTTTGTTGCGGCACGTCCCGCAAAGGCTCTGATATTGCCGTAAATTTCTTCCCAATTCATATATTTGCTCCTTGTGTTTAAAATACGGTGTGCTTTTTTCTGTAAATAGTATATACCTTTTTTGCGAAGTTGTCAACCGTATAAAAGTAAATTTTTGTGCAAACACTAATCAAAACAAAAAGATTTGCGCGAAAGGATATTTCAAATGAAGATAAGCAAAGAAACTTATGCAAAATTTGCCGACGCCCACGCCCCTCGCTCCCCGATTGGAAAGGACTGCCTTTGGGCTTTTTTGGTGGGCGGCACCATTTGCACGTTGGGACAGATATTGCACAACATATTCCAAAATTTGTGTTCCCTCTCTGAGGAAACAGCAGGTACACTCACCTCGGTATCTCTCATTCTTGCAGCAGTCATCCTAACCGCTTTGGGCGTGTTCGATAACATTGCCAAACACGCGGGTGCAGGTACGCTCGTTCCCATTACGGGCTTTGCAAATTCCGTGGTCTCCCCCGCCATCGACAGCCACGCAGAGGGGCTCATTCTTGGCGTAGGCGCAAAGATTTTTACCGTTGCGGGTCCTGTCCTGCTCTACGGAACACTTGCGGGATTTGTTTACGGCGTGATTTATTGGCTCCTGCAAGCACTCTAATACGCAAAAGCAAAAAAGCCCCCTCACCGCACAAGCGGTGAGGGGGCTTTGGGTTAATTTCATTTATTTTCCAAAATATCGCTCGCAATAGTCAAACAGCATGCCGTAAAATTTTGCGTGCTTGATGGGGTTTTGCAAAAGCGAATGGTCGGAATTTTTTAAGTGGATATAATCATAGGGAACAGCATTGGCGGTGAATTTTGCAACCAACGAGTCAGCATTGGCAGGGGGAACAACGGTGTCTTTGCCGCCTTGCATCAAGAGCGTTGGCGGTGTGTTTTGGTCAATGAAGGATACGGGTGAGATAGAAGCCAAAATCTTGTCGGCTTCTCCCGAGCGGAGCATTTCGGGGGTGATTTCCACGCCCGTTAAGCGACGCGCAACGCGAATGGCCATGTCCTCACCCCACACGTCTGCGGAAATATCGGCAGGGCCTGCCATGCTTGCCGCAAAAACGATGTCCATCGGCGCGGTCTCGGCACGCGAGTAGGCATAGAGCATTGCCAAGTGCGCGCCTGCGGAATATCCTACAATGGCGGCTTTGTTGACGTTGAGTCCGTCTACTCCTTTTTGATCGGCAAATTTTTGCACCTGCAAAAGTGCCGCATCCAATTCGTCAAGAACCTGAGAAACGTTATATGTGTCAGCCGTTTCCTCGCTCCAAAGCGTGTAATTGACGTTTGCAACGATATACCCTTGGCTTGCAAACAGACGGCTGCGAATGGTTTCATCTGCTTTGTCACCGCCCGACCACGAGCCGCCGTGAATGAACAAAATCACACCGTTGCTCTCGCGTCTGTATGCCGCACCCGGAATGTAAACGTCCATCACGTTCACGTCTTTTTCGCCATAGCTCACGTCGCGGTATAGGGTATATGCAAAAAAATAGCCAAGCAAACCCAAAAGGATGGGGAGCAGCAAAACCGCAATCAAAAGGCCCGACAAATACTTTAACATTTTTCTCATACAATCCTCGCAAAAAAGAAAGATTTGTGAGTTTATTATAGCATTTGGAAAAGGAAATGTCAAGGAACAAGCGTATGGTTTTGTTTATTTTGACGAAAAAACAGCGTATAAATTGCACTGTTTTTGAACAAAAGAAAGAAAATTAACAAAAGTGAGCAAGAAAATGAAAAAAAGACTTGCAATTTGCCAAGTGTTGTGATATACTATTTAAGCGCAAGAATAACGGCCCATTGGTCAAGCGGTCAAGACGCTAGCCTCTCACGCTGGAAACTCGGGTTCGATTCCCGGATGGGTCACCAAAACGAAGGACACTCAAATGAGTGTCCTTTTTCGTTTTGGTGACCCATCCGCTCATCTCCCCGCCCAAAACGCAAAGCGTTTTGGATAAGGGTTCGCATTCGCCGCTAAAGCCGTCGGGGAGCCAACTTGCTTGCAAGTTTTCACACACAGCGGCTGGGCGTGCGAATATTCGCGCTCTGCGCGAAATTCCCGTTTTCCCCAAAAACGAAGGACACTCAAATGAGTGTCCTTTTTTCGTTTTCGCTTTATTTATTCTTGCTTTTTCTCGAGTTTTATGCTATACTGAATTATCAAACAGAAAGGAGAGAGGTATGGGAACTTTGAAAACCTTGTGGTCGCTTTTTGCATCGATGTTCAAAATCGGGCTGTTCACCTTTGGCGGCGGCTATGCGATGATTGGAATTCTCGAGCGTGAGTTCGTCGAAAAGAAGGGCTGGCTTTCGCACGATGAATTTATGGACCTTATCGTCATTGCCGAATCGACGCCCGGACCGATTGCCATCAACTGCGCCACCTACATTGGCTACAAGGTGGGCAAGGTAGGCGGTTCTGTTGCCGCAACGCTTGGTATGGTGATGCCGTCTTTGGGTATCATTTATCTCATTTCTCTCTTTTTCGAGCAGTTTCTCGCTATCACTTGGGTGGCGTCCGCGTTCCGCGGGATACAGGCGTGCGTTGTTTTTCTCATCCTTTCGGCAGGACTCAAGATGCTGAAAAAGATGAAAAAGACCACGTTCTCTATCACCGTTGCCGCCCTGACCTTTTTGTGCATGGTGACCCTTTGGCTGCTCGGCGTGCAATTTTCCTCTATCTTTTACATTCTCATCAGCGCCTGCCTCGGTCTTGCCGTTTGGGGGATTGGGCGCGCGAAGGAACAGAAAAAACGCGCTGACGGGGAGGTGGAGAAATGATCTATATCAAGCTTTTCCTCACCTTTCTCAAAATAGGAGCGTTCACCTTTGGCGGTGGATACGCAATGATCTCCCTGATGCGCGACGATTGCCTCGCGAATGGATGGCTGACCGAAGGGGAGCTCCTCAACTTTATTGCCGTTGCCGAGTCGACACCGGGACCAATTGCCGTCAATATGGCAACCTTTGTGGGCTCGTCGCAGGGCGGATTTTTGGGCGCGCTTTTGGCAACCCTTGGCGTGGTGCTTCCGTCCTTTGTCATCATTTTGCTTGTTGCCACATTGCTCACACATCTGCTCAAATACGCAGGCGTTAAGGCGGTGCTGGGGGGCATTCGACCCGCAATCGTGGGCATGATATTGGCAACCGCCATCACCACAGCACTCGGCGTTTTTGCAGGACTTGGCGCGCTGTCATCCACCCCCATCATCGAATGGCGAATGATAGCCATCTTTGCTTTGATTTGTGCCGTTTGGCTTGCTTGGAAAAAATGGAAAAAGACACCCCCGTCACCCATTTTGCTCATACTCCTCTCGGGAGTGCTTGGTGTGGTTTTCTTTGGAGGGTGATGGGAAATTGAAAAGAAGAACCCAAAATACAAAAAAGAAGAAAGACATTTTTAGCGATTTAATTGGATTGGCGATTGTGTTCAAGGGCTCCCTCGTGCAAAGGGAGACTGTCACATGTCGCAAGCGATAAGGGACTGAGGGATTGTCTTTCGGTAGAATTTTTTAACAATCCCTCCGTCTCGCTTACGCGAGCCACCTCCCTTTACACAAGGGAGGCTTTTTTATTGTAACCATATCAACTCACCGTTTAATTTATCAATCAATTTTATACGAAGCGGTTATTGTAATTTGGCATGAAGTATAGTATGCTATTATTGAAACGAGCGCGCACCGTTATCTAAACAATTTAAGGAGAAATGTTATGCAGATTAAATTAGCAGAAAAGCTTAAAGAATTACGGAGAAAGCAGGAAAACACACAAGAGCAATTGGCTCAGTTTTTGGAAATTTCCGTGCAAGCGGTTTCAAAATGGGAACGCGGAGAGGGAATGCCGGATATTACACATCTCCCTAAAATAGCAGGGTTTTATTCTGTCTCGGTCGACACATTGCTGGGGGTAGATGAAGTTGCGAAAGAGGAACGCATCAACGAGCTTTGTCAAGAATATGATTGTATTCGACAATGTCCGTCCAGAGCCGACGGAACATTGATTGTTGAACACAATATCGAAGAGGGGATCGCTCATATTAGAAAAGCTTTGGTTGAAATTCCGGATTGTTGGTTCTTTATGCAACTACTCGCATCGGATTTATGGTACTGTGCAAAACTCAAAAGCGGAGAAGAAAAAGCTTTGCTTCTTGATGAAGCAGAACAGTGGTGCCGCAAACTGTTAAAGTATTCTCCTGCCGATTGTTCCTGGCGGCACTGCGCAAACGAAATTTTGTGTTTGGTTTTGTACGAAGAAGGAAACAAGCAACAAGCAAGAGAAATTGCCCAAAGCCTGCCCGATGCCGTTGGCTCAAATGACTATATGTTGACCAACGTGTTGGAAGGTGCAGATTTGGAACGTCAGTTGAATATCTCTGCTCGGGAGTTTATCAGGTTGGCATATCTGTGTGTGCAAAAAATGAACGAAAACAATTTTTGCAAAAATCGCTTGCAGGAACAAGAGTTTATAAAGCATCAACTTGATTTTATTACAAATAGCATATACGAAATCGAGAGCTTTTGAATTTTATTTTAAGTTAATTCGTAATATAAAATATTGTTGCAATCGCTATGGATGCTTCTTTTTGAACAAAAATCTTCTTTTTTGCTCTAAAATCATAAAAAATTAAAAAAATCCTTCAAAACCTATTGCAAAATGTTCAAAAATGTAGTATAATAAACTCAACTATGTGTCGGACGAGCTCCGAACACAAATTTTGACTTTCTGTTTTGGAGGTAAATATGGTAGTAGCCGGCGATTTTAAAAACGGTATTACATTTGAAGATGAGAACGGTAACGTACTGCAGGTTATCGAATTCCAACACGTAAAACCCGGTAAGGGCGCAGCGTTTGTTCGTACCAAGCTTAAGAACGTTATCACCGGTGCGGTTATTGAAAAGACTTTCAACCCCACCGACAAGTTTGAAAACGCATACATTGAAAGAAGAGATATGCAATACTCCTATGACGATGGCGACCTGTACCACTTCATGGATCAAGAAACTTGGGAAGAGACCCTCGTTGCACATGATATGGTAGGCGACAACTTCCGCTTCGTTAAGGAAGAAATGATGTGCAAGATCATCTCCTACAAGGGCAACGTATTCGGCATCGAGCCCCCCACGTTCGTAGAGCTCGAAGTAACCGACACCGACCCCGGCTTTGCAGGCAACACTGCAACCAACACTCTCAAGCCCGCAACTCTCGAGACCGGTGCTGAGATTAAGGTTCCGCTCTTTATCAACGTTGGTGACGTTCTTAAGATCGACACCCGTACGGGCGAATATCTTTCCAGAGCATAATCAACCAAAAGAAGGGGAAGACTTTGCAAGCAAGGTTTTCCCCATTTTCAAATTACATATCACGAAAGGAAGGAAATATACTATGAATTTGACCGAAAAATCCGCTTATATCAAGGGCTTGGCAGAAGGTCTCGAATTTAACAAGGAGACCAAAGAGGGCAAGATTATTGCCGCTCTGCTCGACCTCGTGGACGAAATGGCAAACGAGATTGCAGGCATCCAGCAGGATATCGACGAGATCGACGAGGATCTGAACTACCTCAACGAATACGTTGAAGAGCTTGACGACGATCTGCAAGACGTTGAAGATTACCTCGACGAAGAATGCTGCTGCGATGACGACGAGGATTATGAGGACGAAGAATGGGCTGAGTGCGACGGCGATTGCCTGAGCTGCGACGGTTGCGATTGCGGCGATGACGATTACTGTGAAATCGTATGCCCCTCTTGCGGCGAGACCGTTTGCTTTGATAGCGAACTCGACCCCGAAAATCTCCTTTGCCCTGCATGCGGCGAAAAGTTCGGCTGCATCGTTGAAGAGGACGATTACAAGGCAATCTCCGAAGAGGAATAAGACAAAACAAAAGACCTTGGCGGCTGCCAAGGTCTTTTTGTGTTCTTTATCTCTCCATCAACTTTTCAAACGCCTCTTTATCGGTTCTATCTTCGGTCAGGGGGGTGATGGTGGTGTAGCCCGCCCAAATGGCGTCGGTGTCAACCGTGAGGTCAAGCTCCTCGTTGCGAATGGGGTCGCCTACTTGAA
>JAZRKS010000264.1:0-2353 GCA_045646445.1 Eubacteriales bacterium
GGCACACCGATAACCTGCACATCCTTAACGGCAGGATGGGTGTAGATAAACTCTTCGATCTCCTTGGGGTAGATGTTCTCACCGCCGCGGATGATCATATCCTTGAGACGTCCCGTAATGCGATAGTTGCCGTCCTCATCACGGCAAGCAAGGTCGCCCGTGTGGAGCCAACCGTCGGCATCGATGGCCGATGCGGTCGCCTGTGGCATTTTGTAATATCCCTTCATAATGTTGTATCCGCGTGCAACGAACTGGCCGTTGACACCGTCGGGGCAATCCTCTCCCGTTTCGGGGTCGATGATCTTACATTCCACGTTTGCAAAGGCACTGCCAACCGTTTCGGTGCGCACTTCCAAGGAGTCATAGTAAGAGCTCATTGTGCATCCGGGAGCGGCTTCGGTTTGACCGTAAACCGAGACGATTTCCTTCATGTTCATTACTTCGGTTGCCTTTTTCATCAGGTCGGCAGGACAGTTCGAGCCCGCCATAATGCCGATACGCATATAAGAGAAATCTGTTTTTGCAAAGTCGGGATGCTCCATCATTGCAATGAACATCGTAGGTACGCCGTTAAAGGCGGTGATGTGCTCGTTGTGCACGCAAGCCAGTGCGGGCTTGGGAGAAAAATACGGCAGAGGCATCATGGTAGCACCGTGTGTCATCGATGCGGTCATCGAAAGCACCATGCCAAAGCAATGGAACATTGGTACTTGAATCATCATACGGTCAGCCGTAGAAAGATCCATGTGGTCGCCAATGTATTTGCCGTTGTTGACTACGTTGTAGTGTGTCAGCATTACGCCCTTGGGGAATCCCGTTGTACCCGAGGTGTACTGCATATTACAAACGTCGTCCTTGTTAACAGCGGCTGCCATACGGTAAACCTCGCTGACAGGTACTTGTGCGGCGCGCTCAAGCGCTTCGTTCCAATCCATACATCCCTTCTGCCTAAAGCCAACGGTAATGACGTTGCGCAAAAACGGCAAACGCTTGCTATGCAGAGCCGTGCCCTGTTTGAGCGTTTCGAGCTCAGGGCAAAGCTCGGCAATGATCTTGCCGTAATTGGTATCTTTAGAACCCTCGGTTAAAATGAGGGTATGCGTGTCCGATTGCTTGAGCAGATATTCTGCCTCATGGATTTTATATGCTGTGTTGACGGTGACAAGAACGGCCCCCAGCTTTACGGTTGCCCAAAAGGCAATGTACCACTGCGGCACGTTGGATGCCCAAACGGCTACGTGTGAGCCCGCTTTGACACCGAGCGCGATGAGAGAACGCGCAAACTCGTCAACGTCATCGCGGAATTCGCTATACGTACGCGTATAATCAAGCGTTGTGTATTTAAGCGCGTATTGGTCGGGAAATTCCTCAACCATACGGTCAAGCACCTGCGAGAAGGTTGCATCGATCAAAAGATCCTTTTTCCATACAAACTTACCCGTGTGTGCACGGTTATAATACAGTGTTTTTTCGTTGCGAGAGGGATCTCCAAATTGGCTCATGAACCCTACGAATTGCGAGAAGATGATCTCCATATCGTCGAGCTCCTCGCACCACGCAGGATCCCAAACAAGGGAAAGGAATCCGTCATAGTTGACAGAGCGCAAAGCAAGCATCATATCCTTGATGGGCAGCTCACCTTCCCCAAGCAGACAATATTCAATGCTCTCCCCTGCTCTTTTTGCATCATTGATATGCACGTGGCGGACGTATGCACCAAGGTTTTTGATGATCTGCTCTGGGCTCTCACCACCGTCAAAATAGGCGGCGGAAAAATTCCAAAGAGATGCAAAATAGTCGCTTGCAAAGCTATCGAGCAGAGCACGAAGCTTTTCGGTCTTTGCAAAAAGCCCTGCTGTCTCCATCAACAGCGTAACGCCGCGGCTTTCCGCCTCGGGCAAAAGCTCGGCAATCACCGCCGCCGTGTTGGCAAGCGCGGCATCTTCGTTTTCGGCGGCGTTGGCGCGCAAACGAATATTAGGAATATGCAAATTGGAAGCAATCTCCATGCATTTGCGAATTTCGACAATGCAGGCATCCTTCTCGGTGGCATCGGAGGGGTTGCAAATGGCATCGATGCAAGGAATGCGCAGCTTTTTTTCGTACAAGCGACGAACGGTCGAAGCGGCAGCATAATTGTAAAATGCGCCGTCTTTGTCGGCAAACAGACTGTTTTTGATGTTGTGCAATTCGATGCCGCTAAAATCCATAGCGGTAGCAATATCGCAAAATTCTTCAAAGGTGTGGCCGTGCCATCCCTTTGTTGAAAAGGAAAATCTCATTGGGCGGCCTCCTCAAAAACGATCTTGTTTACGGCGTTGATATAGGCACGAATGCCCGCGCCAATGATGTC
>JAZRKS010000265.1:0-2496 GCA_045646445.1 Eubacteriales bacterium
CTACGATCCGACTTGGTTGGTACTACGATTCCAACGCAGATAACCTCTATCTAGCTCTCGAATCCCTTGACATCGCCAAGAACGAGAATGGCGAATTTATCATTGAGGCGTGGTTCTTCACCCACGGTCACGGCGACCACAACGGCATTACCAAAAACTATTTTGATAAATACAAGGATAAGACACAGGTCAACTACTTTGTATATCAAGTTCCTTCCAACAACAAGATCGCACCCACGGGTGCGGGTTATGCCGGCGAGGCAGCTTTCCACGAGCTTTGCTTGACCGCTTGCCCCGAGGCAACCTACCTCATTCCCCACTCCGGTGTCAAGTATTACTTTGGCAACGCAACCGTAGAAATGCTCCACACCCCCGATATTCTCTGGTCTCCCGAGAAGCCGATTCCGGATTACAACGATACGGGTATCATCTTTAAGACCGGTGGCGGCGGCGTTAAGGGCTTCCTTTGCATGGGCGACTCTTGCGAATACCCTGCAGCGGCTGCCGTTAAGAACTATGACGTTCTTGCATTCGATAGCGACATCGTACAAATTGCGCACCACGGCTTGAACACCCAAATCAACGAAGGCCACGAGTGGAAGAACCTCAAGGTGATCTACGAGGGTGCAACCGTTAAATACGCATTCCTGCCCATGGGTGTTGCAAAGCCGAACATCAGAAGCGGACGTTGGTCTGTTATCTGCGCTTGGGGCAACACGGGCAAGCAAGCATCCTTTGTAATCAACCCCGAGGATAAGTCGATGGGTGTTGACCAATCCGCTTGGAACGCATTTGTCAGCGGCATTCTCGACGGCTCTCTTGAGGGCAAGACCCTGCTTGGTTACAACGGCTACAACATCATTGATAACGGCCGCGGTGTTACCACCTACATTCATTGCAGCGAGACCGCAGTAATGCTGACCGCCATGACCTTTGCCAACGGCGAGGTGAGCGTAGACTTTAACGATGAGTTTGATTTCTGGCTCTACCTGACGGCACAAGTAAACCAATAAAACCAACAAAAGGGCGCTGTCCAAACGGACAGTGCCCTTTTTGAATGCAGAATGCAGAGTTATAAGAGACTTGTAGGGAACGCCGTTCCCTTCTCTGATGTGTGCGTTTTGGGTGGCTTCTTGCCCGTTTTTGCTACACGTGTTGCAAAAAAGCCACGGTGCGTGTTGTGCTCCGTGGCTCTTTTTGTTTTTATCTTTTGGGCTTATTCCGCGTTAACGGTCATCAGCTCTTGAATGCTTGTAATACCCTTTTCGACAAGCTCAAAGCAGGAATTGCGAAGCGTTACCATGCCGTTTTCACGCGCAAGTCCGCGCAAAACCTCAAGGTTCTTTTCGCGTACAACTGCCGAGCGCATGTTCTCGTTCATATACATGATTTCATGCACGGCAATTCTGCCCTTGTAGCCCGTGTTGTTGCAGAATTGGCATCCGCGCGGGCGGTAAATGGAGATGGGGTCCTTGAGCCCGAGCAATTCCATTTCCTTGGCGTTTGTCTTGTCCTTCATCTTGCACTCGGGGCACAAGCGCTTAACAAGTCTTTGTGCGATAACGCCTACCAGAGCATCTGCTACAAGATAGTCGGCAACGCCCATATCTTCAAGACGCGTAATAGCACCGGGGGCATCGTTGGTATGCAAGGTACTGAAAACCAAGTGTCCCGTAATTGCCGCTCTAACGGCAATTTCTGCGGTCTCCTCGTCACGCATCTCACCGATCATGATGATGTCAGGGTCCTGACGCAAAATGGAACGAAGCGCCGCCGAGAAGGTCATGTTCGCCTTGGTGTTTACCTGCGTTTGGTTGATACCCGTCATCATATACTCGACAGGGTCCTCAACCGTTACAATGTTAACCGCGGAGGTATTGACCTCTTTGAGGAAGGAGTAAAGGGTGGTGGACTTACCGCATCCCGTAGGACCGGTCAAAAGGATGATGCCGTGGGGTCTGCCCAGCATTTTGTCGATGAGCACGTTTTCCTTCTCGTTAAAGCCGAGGTCCTCGCGGGTAAAGCGGAAAGAGGTTTTATCGAGTACACGGATTACGAATTTTTCACCGAACACGGTGGGAAGAGAGGAAACACGGAAGTCGAATTCCTTGCCACCGATAATCATATTGATACGGCCGTCCTGCGGAATTCTGCGCTCTGCAATGTCAAGGCCTGCCATAATTTTGATGCGGGCACTAATTGCCGAGTAGGAGTTGATTGGGAACTCTGCTCTCTCTTGCAGGTCACCGTCAATACGGTAACGCACCTTAACCACCTTTTCAAAGGGCTCGATGTGAATATCACTCGCGCGGTAAGGAACCGCACCCTTGATGATAGAGTCGACCAAACGAACGGAGGGGTTGTTAACAACGTCGTTTTCAACAATGTCATCAGTGTGACCGGAGAAGAGCGTAGTGTCACCCTCGGTGTTCAAATCGTCCAGCGCCGCCGTTGTGGACATGATGGCGGAGATGGAGTCGACGTAACGGTCGATTT
>JAZRKS010000266.1:0-5557 GCA_045646445.1 Eubacteriales bacterium
GGGCGATTCCGCAAGGCTGACCGATGAGGATATGCCCATAGTTAAAGAGCAATATGAAAAGCTTGCCGTGCTTATGATAAAGCGCGATAAAGAGGGCGACCCCTTCACATTCTATCACTATATGATTGACCTGACCGGTGGTCCCTGCATCTATAAGCGCATTTCGGGTTGCGGCTCGGGTACCGAATATATGGCAGTTACCCCTTGGGGCGACCTTTACCCCTGCCACCAATTTGTTGGTGAAGAAGCCTTTAAACTCGGTGACATTTGGAACGGTGTGACCAACAAAGAGACCCAATGCGACTTTGCAAACTGCAACGTTTACGCGCGCCCCGACTGCCGCGACTGTTGGGCAAAGCTTTATTGCTCGGGCGGTTGTGCCGCAAACGCTTACCACTCCACGGGCAGCGTAACCGGTGTTTACAAATACGGCTGCGAGCTCTTCCGCAAGAGAATGGAATGTGCCATTATGGTGGAAATTGCACGCACGCTTGCTAAAAACGAACAATGAAAAAAATAAACACACCCATTTGCGATTTTGTTGATCGCTACAACAAAAGCAAGACCGAACGATGGCACATGCCGGGTCACAAGGGATCGGGCGTGCTTGGCATCGAAGCTTTGGATATTACCGAAATTTCGGGTGCGGACTCTCTTTATGAGGCAAACGGCATCATCAAGGAGAGTGAGGAAAACGCCTCTCTCCTTTTCGGTGCGCACACCTTTTACTCTACCGAGGGCTCGTCGCAGTGCATCAGAGCGATGCTCCATATTGCAAAAACGCAGGCGCGGCTTCAAAAAAAGCACCCCTTTGTTTGGGCAACGCGCAACGTGCACAAGACCTTTCTCACTGCAGTGGCACTCCTCAATATTGACGTAGAGTGGTTATACGGTGAGGGAGAAAGCTATCTTTCCTGCTCTCTCTCCCCCGATGATTTGGAGAAAAGATTGCAAACGGCAGAGGTTCTGCCCTCGGCACTCTATTTGACCTCGCCCGACTATCTTGGCAACGTTGCGGATATCGCATCCCTTGCCGAGGTTTGTCACCGCTGGGACGTGCTCCTTTTGGTGGATTGCGCGCACGGTGCGTATCTGCGTTTTTTGCCCGATTCGCTCTATCCCACCGATCTCGGTGCGGATATGTGCTGCTCGTCGGCTCACAAAACCTTGCCCGTGCTCACGGGTGGCGCGTATTTGCACATCTCCAAAAATGCAGATGCAAATATGGTGGGTACCGCAAAGGATGCCTTGGCGCTCTTTGGTTCAACAAGTCCCTCGTATCTCATTTTGCAATCCTTGGATGCAGCAAATGCCTACCTTGCAGAAAACTGCCGCGAGAATCTCACTTGCACAGTCGCACGCCTTGATGCATTGAAGAAGCGTCTTGCTCTTCACGGTTATCAACTTGTGGGAAACGAACCGCTCAAAATAACACTTGTTACCAAGTCATTTGGCTATACGGGTGTGGAAATTGCTACACATCTGCGCAAGAACGGTATAGAATGTGAATTTGCGGACAACGATTTTGTTGTCCTAATGCCCGCGACAGACGTAGGAACGGATGAGTTTGCACACCTTGAGAAGGTGGCAACATCTCTCCCTCAAAAAGAGCCGATTACCGTAACCCCTCCCACACCAGCAAACGCAGAGCGCGCATTGCGCATTTGCTATGCACTCCTTTGGCCTTCCGAAACAGTAGCGGTCGAGGACAGCGTGGGGCGCATTCTCGCATCTCCAAGTGTTTCCTGCCCTCCTGCCGTACCGATCGTAATGTGCGGTGAAAGAATTGACGAGGCAGCCGTTTCTGCATTCCGTTACTACGGAATTGAAAAAGTTCGCGTGGTAATTGAGCTCGACAAGCATCTCGACAAACTTTAATTGGAAAGCATCTTGATTTTTCAAAAAAACTGTGTTATTCTATAAATACAAACTATGAAAGGAGAACCTATTATGCGTATTCAAGAATCGGGAGAAATGTATCTCGAAACCATTTTGCGACTTTCTCAAAAATCCGGACACGTGCGCGCCATTGACGTGGGCGAAGAAATGGGTTACTCCAAGCCCTCGGTCAGCCGCGCAATGAGCCTTTTAAAAGAGGGCGGATATATTGTCATCGACCGTGACGGCGCCATAACACTTACCGATGCGGGGCGCGAGATTGCCGAAAAAATTTACGCACGCCACACGCTCCTGACCAAGTTTTTGACCTCTATTGGTGTTGACGAGGCAACCGCCTCGGAGGATGCCTGCAAAATGGAGCATAGCATTAGCGATGCCTCGTTTGAAGCCATTCAAAAGCTGGCAGAAAAGAATAACATACTCTAAACAAAAAAGAGCAAGCCGTGTGGCTTGCTCTTTTTATTATTCTTGCCATGGACGATCCAATTTCACTTTTCCAATATTTTTGAAAACAATCGAAACCGGAATACCGTCGACGGATAACTTAAGCTCGTACTGCCCACCGGGAAGTCGTCGAAACTCCACTTCTCCGTTCCAATTGACGTCGGCATCATCCTTTAGGCGATACGTGAAAAATTTTTCCTTTGCCCATTCATAGTTACGGCGGTCAAGGAAATCTTCCAGATGAATTATTTTATCATCCGGATCTCCAAAAATAAGGATTTGCCCCTCCGTCTCCGTCTTTACCCATTCATTCCTTACCTTTTCGTATTGGTAAACCGTTTTTCCGTCTACCTCATAATAGGTTCCATTTTTATAAACAATATTTCCATCAACCTTGACCGTACCAAGGCCAACGCTTTGCAAAGGAAGGTGAGCCGTAGCACTGATTTCACAGCTACCGCCAAGAAAGATCCGCAATTTTAACTTGTTGATAGGATGTATAAAGATTTCAAAGATTAAAAGAAGCCCAAGAGAGAGCAGCAACACCCATTTCACAATTCCCAAAAACCACGCCGATGCGGATTTTTTTCTTGCGTCGCGGCGCTTTTGGGCGGCGGTCTTTTCGGCATTGGCTATGTTCTCTTCCTCAAGGACGTCCCACGGATTGCGTTCGTTTTCCATAGTGTGTCTCCTTTTTGAATCCATCCACTTTACGGGCGATACTGTGTGTTATATCCACTGTTGTTTTTGGGGCGCAGGTCGTTGGGGTATTCGATGTCGGTTTGTATATCCAAAATGATTTTTTGAATACGCGCATAAACCTCTTGCACATCCTCGAGCTCTTCAAACACAAATTCGTTTTCTTTTCGACCGCGAGAGTCGTAGCGCACACCCGCATCAAAGCAGATATCGCCTACGCCAAAGAGCTTATCGACAACGCCTACGTGGGTTTGCACATTTTGCAGATCCTTGTAAAAAAGCGAAATCTCGTTAATGGCAAGAAAACCGTGTTGAATAATGATGCGGCGATTGGTAACGTAGTAACCTGTATTTTTGTAGCGACGGCCTGCCGTAATGACATTGGCAAGCCAGATCCACACGGGCATCATATGTAGCGCAAAAAATGGGATCAAGAAGAATAACCCTTCTCCTTCCTCAAAAATGGAACCGATAAAACCAAGATCAAAACACAGCCAAACAATGGCTATGGGCAACAAGGTTGTTGATTTTGTTGTAATGAAGGCACTCTTTTTGGGCTTGCCTTCCCATAAAATTTCTTCCCCCTCGGCAAGAACAAGGCGTTGCGGAGTCAGCGAATCATAAAGCATTTTAAAATCTCCTTTCAGTCTATCTACTATAATAAACAGGATTTATGATGCTTGCATCACTTAATCTTTAAAAATTCTTTTTTTCTTACCAAACAAACGGTATCAGTCGATATTTCACTTTCTTTTTATAGTCGGCATAGCCGTCAAGTCCCTCAGTCAAGACCTTTTCTTCGTTGAGAATGCGCACCGCCATAATGATGGGATACGGCAAGAAACAAAGGAGCGAGAAGAACGAGCCGAGTACCAATGGAATGGACAAAAACAACCATACGGTAACGGCATACATCGGGTGGCGGACAATACCGTAGAGCCCCGTGCTGACAACCGTTTGCCCTTCTTGCACTTCAATCGTGCGAGAAAGATAGGCATTCTCGCGCATGACCTCGGCATAAAGCGCGTAGGATGCGAGCAGAACAACAGATGCCGCAATCACGAGCCACGTGGGCACGTGCGACCATCCAAAACGATGGTCCAAGCCCGCAACGATAAAGCCAACAAAGAACAACAGTCCCGAAAGCGCAACAACGCCCTTTTGGGTGTTTTCTTTTTCTTTTGTGCTAAGGCGTTTTTCCAAAAGTTCGGGGGATTTAATGAGCAGCACCGCACCCAAGAATATCATTGGAATGAACAACAGTGCGATAAAAATCCATCCACCCGTATAAGAAAACGAGCCCGCGGGCCAAAACAGTAGCGCGCCTACAAGAACAAGACCGCAGAGGAATTTGGTCAAGGCACTCAAAAAGAGTTTTGCTTTTTTCACTGTCGTATCTCCTTACAGCATCGCCAAAATTTCGGCGGCGTTGGTGTCGGGCTTGACTTTGGGCATCACTGCTTCGATGTTGCCCGCGGCATCAATGAGGT
Source organism: Eubacteriales bacterium (assembly GCA_045646445.1). Classification (GTDB taxonomy): domain Bacteria; phylum Bacillota; class Clostridia; order Oscillospirales; family CAG-272; genus UMGS1865. The sequence goes on from JAZRKS010000266.1 coordinate 4,533, forward strand.
AGGTGCTTCTCACCACGCCCATAGATACCTTGCCGTAGTTCTTCTTCTCTTGCCATACGCCGTAAGCCTCGATGGCTTGGCGCTCGGGGTCGGAGAGGAGAATGAAAGGCAGCTCGTATTTTTCGGCAAACTTTTGGTGGGATGCCACGCTATCGCGGCTGATGCCGATGACAACAACATTACGTGCTTCAAACTCTTTGTACGCCCCTGCAAATGCACACGCCTGACGAGTGCAACCGGGGGTATTATCTTTGGGATAAAAATACAGCACAACGCGCTTGCCCAAAAAATCGGAAAGCGAGACGGCATTGCCGTCCTTATCAAAGAGTGTAAAATCGGGGGCTTTGGTTCCTATTTGTAACATAGCAAACTCTCCTTTGCATTTATTTTGGCAGTCTGCGAATGATGCCTCCACCGTTTTGTTTTAGCCAACGGTCATATTGTTTGTAATTGGGGCATACGCGCAAAACTTCATTGTAAAATTCCTTGGAATGGTTCATGTATTTGAGGTGGCAGAGTTCGTGGATAATGACACTATCCATCACCTCGGTGGGTGTGAGCAGTAAGAGACAGTTAAAATTGAGATTTTTCTTGCCACTGCAGCTACCCCATTTGGTCTTTTGGTGGCGAATGGTCACGCGGTTATAGTCTACGCCAATAAGCGAGGCGTAATATGCAACACGTGGCGGAATGATGGCGCGCGCACGCTCGGAAAGCAGACGCATCCCCTCTTCGGTGATGATAGGACCGCTCGGCTTTTTTTGAGACGTGGCAAGCTTTTTGCGTATCCAATCGGCGTGACGTACAACAAAATCAGCAATTGCACCGTCGCTCATGGAGCGCGGCGCGCGGACAATGACCTCGCCCGCCTTGACTTGTAAGGCAACCGTTTTGCGGTCGCTTTTGATAACGCGGTATTGCATAACGGCTCCTTTCTGAAATATTCGGGACGTCGAGGGCGCCGTCCCCTACCGGTTGACGTTTATAAACAAGTATTCGTTTGTTGCGGGGCGTCGAGGACGTCG
>JAZRKS010000267.1:0-7645 GCA_045646445.1 Eubacteriales bacterium
AAAGAGGTGTACCGATCTCGTCCTGACGGCGATAGCGCTTACCGATAGAACCGGTCTCATCGTAGTCCACCATAAAGTACTTGGAAAGCTCCTCGTAAACCTCGCCTGCCTTATCGCCAAGCTTTTTGGAAAGAGGCAGAACAGCCGCCTTGAAGGGGGCAAGTGCGGGATGCAGATGCAGAACGGTACGAACGTCGTTCTTTGCCTCATCAATGACTTCCTCATCGTAAGCGTCAACGAGGAATGCAAGAGCAACACGGTCGGCACCAAGAGAAGGCTCGATAACGTAAGGAATGTAGTGCTCGCCCGTTTCTTGATCGAAGTAGGTCATATCCTTGCCGCTGTGGGTTTGGTGCTGACCAAGGTCGTAGTCGGTACGGTCAGCAACGCCCCAGAGCTCGCCCCATCCAAACGGGAAGAGGAACTCAAAGTCGGTGGTTGCCTTGGAGTAGAAGCAGAGCTCGTCCGGATCGTGGTCACGCAGACGAAGGTTCTCGTCTCTCATACCGAGGTTCAAGAGGAATTGGTGGCAGTAGTTCTTCCAGTATGCGAACCACTCGAGGTCGGTGCCGGGCTTGCAGAAGAACTCAAGCTCCATTTGCTCGAACTCACGGGTACGGAAAACGAAGTTGCCGGGGGTGATTTCGTTACGGAAGGACTTACCGATTTGCGCAATACCGAAAGGCAGCTTTTTACGCGTGGTGCGTTGTGCCGCAGGGAAGTTTACAAAGATACCCTGTGCGGTTTCGGGACGCAGATAAACGGTGTTGGTGTTATCCTCGGTAACGCCGATAAAGGTTTTGAACATCAGGTTGAACTTCTTGATGTCGGCAAAATCGTGGCTGCCGCATTGGGGGCAAGCGATGCCCTTCTCTTTGATGTAGGCAGACATCTCCTCAAAGCTCCAAGCTGCAGGGTTATCATCAAGACCGTTTTGGAATGCGTAATCCTCGATGAGCTTGTCAGCACGGTGACGCATTTTGCATTGCTTGCAGTCCATCAAGGGGTCGGAGAAACCGCCAACGTGGCCCGATGCAACCCATGCCTCGGGGTTCATAATAATGGCACTGTCAAGACCTACGTTATATTTGCTTTCCTGAACGAACTTTTTCCACCAAGCGCGCTTAACGTTGTTCTTAAACTCAACGCCAAGAGGGCCGTAGTCCCAAGAGTTCGCAAGGCCGCCGTAAATTTCGGAGCCGGGGAAAATGAAGCCGCGAGTTTTGCAAAGCGCGACGATTTTGTCCATTGTCTTTTCGGAATTATTCATAACACAATCTCCTCTGTGAAAACTATCTTTCATATTGTACCACTTTTTAGAATGGATGTCAAGAGAATAGGAGTTTTTTTATAGAATCATTTTTGCACCGTTTTTGCAATTGCCGCTTCAATATGCATTTTCCATGCATCAGCGCGGCAAACAACAGCCATTATGGGCGTTTGGGCGCCCGTAGTGATAAACAGTCTGCCCTTTTGCACTGTTACCGATTGAATATCCGACAAAGGGAAAGCTATTTTTTGAGAAGAAGCATTCATTTTGTAAGGATAGAACAAAAGTTCCGTCTCGGTCAAAAACATCCAGCCGACAGTTTTCGCAATGTTAGCGGTACCGTCGCAAATAATCGTTTTTTCTTTTTCAAATTCAGCACGCATTTTGGAAAATTTCTTTTCCGCCGATCTGTTAAAAAGAAACATAAAAAAGCCAAAAAGCAAGCCGCCAAAAATTGCCACAAGGATTCCGTTCGCAATGCTCTGATTTACTAAACCCAGAAAAATACCCATTGGCAACCCGTACATTGCACCGAGCACAAAATATCCCTTTATTTCATTCTTGTAAGTCATCTTTTTTTACCTCGCTGTATCGTTCTTATAAGGTTATTTCACCGAATACTCTTTTTTAAAGCCATGTCCGCCAAAAATCTGCCACTCGCCAACGCCCAAGCGTTGCAATATTGCTTTTCTTTCCTCGGCGCACAAAGCAGGGTCTGTATCAACCGAAGTCATTAAAATAGGCGCGTATTGATTGTGCTCGGCTTGCTCGGGTGTAAGTCCGCGAACATTGATATAAATATCTCCCGTTAGGGCGATATGATTGTTGTAGTCAATCAGTACGATTCCACCCTGCATGTGTCCGCCCTTGCCCTCGTAAACCTCAAAATGCAATTCTTCAAAATCAAAGAAGCCGATCTGCGTCAGCGGTTGCTTCAAATCCTCAATATCCTGCCACGGTACGGTGATTTTTTGGGGATCCACCGGCTTATAGGAGGTCAAAATTTTGCAAATGTTTACATAGGGCTTGTGCAGAGGCAGCTTTTCGCGGTATCCGCCGTTGCCTTCATATTCGCTTCGAATACATTGCGCACTCTTGTGGCTTGCAATGATTTCATCAAATTCGGAAAGAAGCCCGCAGTGATCGAGATCCGCATGCGTGATCAATGCTGTCTTTTTCATGCTGTTGAAATCGGGAATGAGATTTTTCAATATAGCAAGCATTTCCTCGCGATAGCAAGCATAGCCGGTGTCGACAAACAGGAACTTGCCACGGCTCTTGATGATGGTGGTGTTACTGCCGCAGGGGGGTTCGATCAAGATGATTTCGGTATTTTCGGTAATGCGGTGCGTGCTGATGCGCGGCACGAATGCTTCGCCTCGGGAAGCGCCCAAGAACTCGGCAAACTTGCTGATGCTATCAAAGGTACGATAAGGAGAAAGCCCCTTTTCATCCAGCGTTTGCATTGCCAAGTTAACGTGCACCAAAAGCTCATGGCTGACCTCTTCACTCAGTCCCATCATTTGCGAAATGCCCGTAACGTAATTGCTGTAAAAGATGCTGTTATCATAGATCTTTTCCGAGCGGTTATAGTCAACCACGCGCACACTGCAAAGCTTTTCGGCCTCCTTTAAAAACGTGGAAAGCTTATCAAAATCCTCTACGTATAAGCCGATTTTGATATCTTGATAGTCAGCGCCGTTATCTTGCGCGTTGATATAAGAAATGTTGAAATGAAAATCATTGACCAAAGTAAGCACATTGGTAACACTACCGGGAACATTCTCAATGCAAAACTCCAACAAAACGATGCTTGTTTTTTCGGTCATGCTTTGCAAATAGCCGATTTTTTCAAGCTCGGCATCCGCTTTTTTGAGTTGCTCCTCGGTTCCCTCTGCGTCAATAAAAAGCGTGTGAGAATCCACCGCCTTGTTATAGTTAACGCGTGTTATATTGATGCCCAACGCCGCAAAAAATTTACTTGCCTTTAAAAAAGCGCCAATTTGGTTGGGCATTGTTGTTACGTATGTTTTTTTCATCGAATCACCTCAAAACAGTTCTTTCAAACAGCAAAAAATAAATCTATTTTTATTTTATCATTTTCATACGCAGTTGTCAAGAGCGTTCGCTTTTAATGGTGCTAAAACCGATCTGATTTTTTTACACGGTCACTCCAAAAAAGTTATATTTGAGGTGTCAACCAATGCAAACGTGGGAGACTCCAAGTACGCGCCCAAAACCGTTGCGGCGTGCGCTTGATCGACCGCCCCCGAGGTGAGGATTACGCCCGTGGGCATCTCGCCCCAAATGGCGCGCCAAATCATCATCGCAGCCACGTAGCCTGCCAATGGAGTGCTGTGCATATGTCCGTCGTCAACGCAAAAATCCCACTGGGAGCGCCCCTCTTTGATCAGTTGGTCGATCTCACGTTTCCAATTGATGCAAATTAGGTCGGGGTATGTATTTTTGGCTCTTTCGACCATAATATCGCTTTCGTTATGGGCAGGGAAAATAATCAACTCGGTTCCCGACTTATCGCACGCTGCTTTGATAACACCGAGCTCATCGGTAACAACGTTGTAAAATCCGCAAACGAGCACTGCGCCCCACTCACCCTTTGCAATGCGGTTCATCAGCTCGGTGTCGCGCGCATACGTACCAACGTATCCACGCGATTGACCTGTCATTACTTGGCTCTTACCGCTGTTTTTAGCAATATCGTTGTAGATGTAAACGATGTTAGAATACGGGATAAAGCTGTTGCCCAAAACCAACAGCGGCTTATCCTGCAGGTGTGAAAGAGCGCCGTACATGGGGTCGGTGTGGTGCTCCATGAAGAAAACGCTATCACGAAGCTGATTTTGCACGTACGTATCAGCTTCTCCGTAGTCAAGCGTCAGGGTGATGCGGCGTTCTTCTCCGCACTCCATGTAGCGGTAGCAGAAACGGTGACGGAAGCGCAGAGTCTCCCCCGTTCCGCATCTCTCCAAATATTCGGTAACGTGTAAGGCGGCAGGAATGGATTCCTTGCGATAGACCGTTTTCCATTCATCAGCATCCTGCGCGTCTCCCGCTACAATGCGACCGATCTCCTTGCCCTCACTCCAAATCGAGCAACCGCCATCATCCTCAATGCGTTCCCAATCCAAGTAGAATTTCAGCTTTAAATAGAACGAGGAGTCCTTCAAGCCGTATTCTCTTGTCATATAGCCTCTCGGCTTTTTAATCGGGATATTCAAATACGCCATGTCCTCGGGGTCTCCCGGAGTGGTCACCTCGGGAGGGGCGGGTGTTGTTATATCCGTTGTTGTCTCTTCGGGCGTTGTTTCAATGGGTGTTGTTTGTTCAGGAGTTGTTTCCTGCGGTGTCGTTGCCTCGGGAGAGGTCTCCTCGGGATAGGTTCCCACAGTTGTCTCAACCGTTGTTGATTGCGTAACCGTGGGGGTGTTGCCGCCGCCGTTCGGCGTTTTGATGGGTGGCTTTTCGCTTTTACAGCTCCCCAACAAAATGCAGGCAACGAGTAAAAAAGCAACAAGAATTTGATGACCTTTCTTCATGGCAGTTTCCTCCCCTTACAGATAAAATGCAGACGTGTTAACTGCTTTTATTGTAGCATAACCGCTATGCGTTGTCAACAAAATTCGGTATTCCGCAAAAAAGTTCTTAAGCGCAGATAACGCAATTACGCTTTTTTCATCTGCGCATCAATCAAACGTTTGATAACCAATGCGACCACGGGGGCGAGAAGCATGCCGAGCAAGCCAAAAAGCACAAACCCAACGTAGGTTGCAAACAGGGTGAGGAGCGGATGAAGCCCCAAGCTTTTGCCAAGCACGCGCGGCTCTGCAACCTGACGGACAAAAGAGATGGCAAGGTAAAGAATAAGCAAGCCAAAGCCAATATAAAATTTCTTTTGAATGAGCATAACAATGCCCCAAGGAATGAGGATTGTTCCCACACCGATAACGGGCAGAAGGTCGGCAAGAGCAATGAGAAAGGCAAGCAAAAAGGCATACTCCACCCCAAGTATCCAAAAACCGATAAGCAAAAGCGCAAAGGTCAAGGCTAGCAAAATGCCGTATGCTTTAAGATATTTATGCAACACGTCACGCAAATTCTCCCTGATGTGCGGCAATTTTTGTTGCCACGCCCCCGGCAGGCGCGCGACAAGACCGTGCAGGGTTGCCGCATCGTCGGTGCAAAAATAAAAGCAGGAAACCACGCTCACAATCAAAAAGAAAAGCACCGAGGGCAGCGACGAAAAAACAGATGCCGCAACATCGGGCAGGCGTGAGGCAAGGGAGGAAAGCAGATTGCCCACCATTTGCATAACAGCATCATAGAACGCTTGCGCATTCCCTTCTTCAAAAGAAAAAACGCCCAACCTTGCGCCAATGCTTTGTGCCCAAAGCATAAAAGAATCCATTGCATCAAAAATACCGCCCTCGGAAAGCAGACGCTCAACAAGCTTACCCAATTCGGCAATAAGGCGCACACTGCCAACCCAAAGCCCCCACCCGCCAACGCCAAAGATGAGAAGGAGAAAGACCACAGCCAACACACCGCGCGGAATGCGCGTGCGCCGTGAAAGCTTGCTTGCTATGGGACGAACTGCCCAAGAAATAGCATACGCCACCAAAAATGGCAACAAAAGCGGCAGAGCGTATTGAAAAAACAGATAAAGCAACACACCCCCTGCCAAAACGCTGATCAAAATTGCCGACAAACGCTCCCAACAAATCCTCTTCATGACCTTCCCCCTACCGTTCTTTTTTTACTATCTTATCCGCGTCAATTGTAAATTATTTCGCAAAGCGTGAGAAACACTTGACAAGGGCGTGTTTTTTTGTTACAATCTTAAAAGAAACAATAGAAAGAGGTACTCCCTATGAGCAAAAAAGATTCCAAGAGCAAGCAAAAGAGAATTGAGCAAGAAAAGCTCGCGCAACAAAAGCAAGCACAAAAGCAAAAGCAAATAAAATATTCGATTATTGCGGCAGTTGCCGTTTTGGTTGTGGTAGCCGCCGTTATTTTGATTACAACGCTGACACGCCCCTCAAACTACGTTTGCCTGACTGTTAGCTACACCGATGATGCAGGTGTTTCGCACACCGGTGACATCATCATCGAGCTTGACCCCAATGCCGCTCCCATAACGGTGAAGAATTTCCAAAAGCTTGTTAAGCAAGGCTTTTATGACGGCTTGACCTTTCACCGCGTAATTGAAGGCTTTATGGTTCAAGGCGGTGACCCCAAGGGCGACGGAACAGGTGGCTCCAAAAACAACATCAAGGGCGAATTTTCCAAGAACGGTGTTAACAACCCCATCAAACACGAGCGCGGTGTTATTTCGATGGCACGCTCGGGCGAGCGCCGCAACAACCTTGGTCAAATCATCGATTACGGCTACAACTCGGCATCCTCGCAGTTCTTTATCGTTCACCAAACCAGTGAGCATTTGGACGGCAACTATGCCGCATTCGGTCACGTGCTCAGCGGCATGGAATACGTTGACGGCATTGCCCAAATGACCACTGGCACAAACGATAAGCCCCTGAAGGATGCGATCATCGTTTCGGCAAAGCTGATTCCCCAACCTTAATTATGCTACTCATCATTACCGACCGCGAGGGGTGGGCTTCCCACCTCTCGCCGCTTCTTTTGAGAGGCGGCATTTATCATTTGTGCGTTCCCACGTCTTACGGAACGTTCACCTGTGAGCGCGAGGATACGGGTGCCGTTATTTTGGACTGCGTTCCCTCTCTTACGCGCGGAGAGCACATTTGTGCGGATCTTAAACGCAGATACCCAAATATGCCCGTGGCAATGGTTGTCGCACCCGAAGCGCGCCCAAATGCACACGCGGATGCGGTTTTGCGTGACGAAAACCTCGATACGCTATGCGAAAACATCCTATCTCTCTGCCGCGCCAACGGTTGGAGTGCCTCTCCCTTGAGCACCTACTATTTGTGCCTGACACCGCCCGACCGCGCGGAATATATGGGGCTGACACTTCCCCTCTCGCCTGCGGAATTTCGCATTTTGTATTGCATCTTTTATCATTCTCCGCGCCCGACGAGCACCGAGCTCCTCATAGCCCTTTTGGCAAATGAAGGTGCAAAAAGTGAAGATGCCCTTGGTGTTCTCATTCACCGCATCAATCAAAAAGCCGCCCAAATCGATCCGCGTCCGCTCATTGTGAATGAATACGGCAAGGGGTATCGATTGAGAGATGGGATTATAGACTAAAAAGGACGTATCAGTAATGAAAAATAGAATTATTGACGAAGAAATAACACTTGTTCGCTATTATCCTAATTACAAGACTACTTTGGAATGGTATCAAGATTTAGACTTGTGTAAACAAGTAGATAA
>JAZRKS010000268.1:0-2795 GCA_045646445.1 Eubacteriales bacterium
GGGGCGGGGGTCAAAGGTGCTGTGATGGAGCCAACCGTAATCGGAGGAGGCAAGTGTGTTGTGGAAGATAACGCCATCGGTGATGGTAGCAAACGAGCCAAGCTCGTTGAGCGTGCGGGGAACGTCAAGATAAGTGGAAGCCCACGTGTTTCCGCCACCGCCAGCGTCACCCGATTCAGTTACCCAAATTTGTGCACCGGGCATATATTTGTCGCGCATTTTTGTAGCGGCCTTGGCACAGTAGGGAGCAGAATCAAGATATTCCTCGCAGGTCGCCTTGCTTGCAGACCAATGCACAAAGCCCATTCCGGCGGCAATACGCTCGGAAACACCGTTGTAGTAGTGATGGCTGAAAACGTCCATCGGCTCTTGCGATCCCTTAAGGAGCGTTTCGGTTTTTATCTTTTTCAGCAGCTGCTTCAGGGGGAATGTTTCAACGTTTATTTTGCCCATTTTTCCGCCGCCAACCGAGCAAGGGCCAACAGCCAAGCACTCGGGATAATTTTGGTGCAACCATTTATTAAAGATATCCTGGTCGCGGATGTAATGCTCAAAGGTGTATCCCTTGGGAGCACCCGAAGCCGCAAGCAAATTGGGCTCGTTCATAAATTCTGCCGCAGAAATCGGAACGCCGTAATCGCGGCTGAAATCGAACAAAAGCTTTGCCTGACTCGGATTCCAAGGCTCGTCGGCAGAGTGAAGACCTTCACAGTTGGAAACCGAAACGAGGAGTTTAGCACCCATTTCTTTTACAAAATCGAGAACGCCGATCCATTGCTCCTTGGTAAGAAGATTCTGGTAACCTTCCGGAGCAACACCGCCGGCCTTACCGTCAAGGTCATAGTAGGTTTTGGTAGCCCAGGTGCCGCTAACGCGAATCCAAACGGGGCCAACTTCCTTGGCAAGCTTGCGTAAACGGGGATTGTAAAGATCGATAGGTGGATAAACCTGCATCATCGAGTCGTGATTTTTAATTCCAATCATAGGGAATTTACCGTTGCCGGCAATCTCCTCGGGAGTGTATTCCTTCCAAAAAGTGCCGCCGGTTACTTCAGTCATTTCCACGTTGTAGGATGTCAAAGCGGGGTCGATATCGCGCAGCTTGTTCAAACCCGCGACGTTAAGTTTGACGAATTGTCCCATGTTTTTGTCTCCTAACTATAAAATTTAATCAGTACAGACCTATTTTAACATAAGATTCTTGTTTTGTCAATTATATTATAAAAACAGAAAGATATATCTAAAATATTTTCCAACCTTTTTTCAAAAAGCTCTTGCTTTTTTTCAAAAACTATGCTATAATATTCACGTTCGCAATATTGCGAACAAGTTAATATGGAAGCGTATCGAAGTGGTCATAACGGGACTGACTCGAAATCAGTTGTACCTCACGGTACCGTGGGTTCGAATCCCACCGCTTCCGCCAAACAAAAGCACGTCAATTTGGCGTGTTTTTTTGTTTTTGTAAAACCGGAATTCTTTTTGTAACCTATTGAAGATTGAACCATTATATGCTATAATGTAATAAACCAAACGAAAAGAGGAACATCCCATGCTATCTTTTGAAAGCGATTACATAACAGGTGCGCACCCCAAGGTGCTCGAGGCGCTGATCGCCACGAACTACGAGCCGCTCTCGGGCTATGGAAATGACAAATACTCCGCACGCGCCAAGGAGAAGATCAAAGCCGCTTGTGGAGCGCCCGATGCCGAGGTGTTTTTTGTGGCGGGCGGAACGCAGACCAACCGTGTTGTTATCGGCTCGGTTCTTCGCGATTTTGAAGGTGTCATTGCCGCCGAAACGGGGCATATCGCTCTGCACGAGGCAGGTGCCATTGAGGCAACGGGGCACAAGGTCATCACTCTGCCGCACACAAACGGCAAGATCGATGCCGCTATGCTTGAATTAAAAATCAAGGCATTCTATGCCGACGATTCCTATAACCATATGGTCTTCCCGGGCATGGTTTATATCTCGCATCCTACCGAATACGGCACGCTTTACTCCAAAGAGGAGCTTACCGCCATCTCGTCGGTTTGCCGCGCATACAATATTCCGCTTTTTATGGACGGTGCACGCCTTGGATACGGCCTTTGCAGCTATGAGACCGACCTGACGCTCCCCGAAATTGCCGCACTTTGCGATATTTTTTACATCGGCGGCACCAAGATGGGTGCGCTTTGCGGTGAGGCAATCGTTTTCACCAAAAACGCCCCCGCACACTTTTTCACAATGATCAAGCAACACGGAGCCCTCACCGCAAAGGGAAGATTGCTCGGCGTTCAGTTTGACGCGCTTTTTACCGATGACCTCTACTACAAAATCGGCAAACACGCCATCGATATGGCTGAAAAGCTCAAGGCGATTTTTGAGGAGAAGGGCTACAAGTTCTTTATGCACTCTCCCACCAATCAGCAATTCGTTATTTTGGAAAACGAAAAGCTGAAAGAGCTGAAAGAGCAGGTGACCTTTAGCATTTGGGAGCCCTATGGCGAGAACCACACCGTTGTCCGCTTTGCCACCGCGTGGTCGACTACCGATGAGGACCTCGAAGAGCTCAAAAAAATTCTCTAATTTTTCACATCAATATCGCCCCTGCCGCCAAACACGGTCGGGGCGGTCTTTTTTGACAAAAACGATAGAAAACCAACAAAAATACTTCAAAAATTATGTAGAATAAAGCCGAGACATTCACAAAAAATTCATACATTCGCGCACGAGTTGTGGTATAATGATTTTACAGTTATCAAGAGCGGGGGTGACTTCTTATGGCAGAGCAAAAAATGTTGGCAAT
>JAZRKS010000269.1:0-5401 GCA_045646445.1 Eubacteriales bacterium
TCCCCCCGCCCCAAGCCACGGTGGGTTGGGGGGATATTGTTAGATATTGTTAAAAAATTAAGTTTTAGGTAAATTTATAATTGGCTGTGATTAGTCGTTAAGTTGATTTACAGTGATTACAATCTCCAACTCAACGGTAGCAGGAATAGCAGCATCACCGAGAGCGGTATCTTTTGCATCGTTGCCAGCAACTTCAAATGCCCATGTCCAAGATACTACAGGAGCTGCAGCGCCGCTCAAGTCAGTACCTGCTTCATATTTAGCAGTATAAGCATCAATTGCTGCTTCAACATCAGCTGCAAACGTAGCTACATCGGAATAATCGAGACCCTTAAAAGTGTCTGTACCAACAGTGATTTCGAGAGGGCAGTAGTAAGCGCTGTTTACTTCCCAGCCAGTCAAAGTCAGAGAAGCTTCATACTTAACTTCAACAGCAACCTCAGGAGTACCAGAAATAGTAGAAGCGTGCAAATCGCCCTTCATACCGGGAGCAACAACATCTTCGATGCCGTCTACAGCACCAGCGCTAAGAACAGTTTTAGCACCGAGAGTAGCGCCATCTTCGCTTGTGGTGAACATTTCACCATTAGCAGTAATTACAACGCCCCACTTTGCTACGCGAGCAGAATCGGAGCCGGTTTGAGTTGTGGTGTACTTTGCGAAAGTGCCGGAAATAGCACAGGTTGTCATCAGAACTGCTACCAACAAAGCGGAAGCAACTCTCATCATTACGTTTTTCTTCATAGTAGGAATTCCTTTCTTTAGAAAAAAGATTATTCTTCCCTAACCCGAGGGAATGTGACTTTTTGGCGATGTTTTTCCGTAAGATTTCATCGCCGAAAAATCTTATGGTTTTTTATGCATTCACCCCGCGGCGTGGCTTCCGTGGGAAGAATAACACTTTTATATATTGTGAGGCAAAGCCTCATAATACCGAAAAAGATTAATGGGGATTGTTTTTACAATCCCTCAGTCAGCCGTTCGGCTGACAGCTCCCTTTACACAAGGGAGCCCTTTTGGGGTAAGCTTTTCGCTAAACTGATTGAAATAAATGTTATAAACGGTTTGCTGAATAGGAACAATACAGGAGTATTTCTTTGAATCACAATCCCTCCGTCACTCTATCGCGTGCCACCTCCCTTTACACAAGGGAGGCATTTGGTTGGGCTTTGCTCCAAAGTTATCAAATCAATTTTTGTAAAGTTGTTTACTGAACAAAAATAATGTAGGTGCATTACGCTACGGCTCCCTTGTGCAAAGGGAGCTGTCAGTCGCGTGCCGACTGACTGAGGGATTGTTTCACGGTGTGGTCTATATAGTCACAAATTCCACGAAAATTGTTATGAATTTCTGCGTTCGGTATTCGTATTACGGTTAATCCGTATTCTTCGAGAAAGGCAGTGCGTTCTGCATCGTATTGCCTACCTGATTCGGTACAGTGTCCGGAGCCGTCAAGTTCAACCACAAGTTTTGCTTTGGCGCAATAAAAATCTACAATATATTTGCCGAGCACCCTTTGACGCAGAAACCGAACGGGATATGTCCGTAAAAAATCATACCACAAGTGTTTTTCTTCCTTGGTCATGTTTTTTCGTAACATTTTTGCAGTCAATACAATTTCTTTGTTATATTTTCGTTGCACAAGAATCCCTCCGCCTTGATTTTGTTAAACAATTCAAGGTCAGTTTCTTTATTCCTCTTTGGGCTGTTCGGGTGCAACCTCGGCAGGCGCCTCGGGAATGACCTCGGGGGCAACCTCAACGGGAGTTTCAATGGGAGCAACCTCAACGGGGGATTGTTGTGCGGCTCTTTCTGCCTTAAGGGCTTCAAGCTCGGCACGCAGTGCATCAACGTCGCTTGTTTGGTTCTTTTCAAAGAGCTTGCGGCGGAGAATATCATAGCCGACAAACAAAAGAATCGGTACAACTACGCAAACAATCAGTCCACCCGGCTTTTGCATTGCCATGGCAACGTTACCTGCGCCACCAATGCGGAAGTTGGCATATTTGCCAATGATCTTATCCACCTCGCGGAGCTTGCCGTCGGGTGTGGGGTTGTTAACACCTTGGGTACGGTACTTTACGGTGTCGCCCTCTTTAATTACCTCAATAATTTTATGCGTCCAAATAGTGGTGTAATTATCTTCGGCAGCGTAGAAGGAAATGACGTCATCCTTTTGCAGGTTGTTGGCATCTACCACCTTGGTAAATATAAGGTCTCCCCTTTTGATGTCGGGATACATGGAGTCGGTAAGAACAATGAGCGGAACAACACCTGCAAAATCGGGAACTTCATCTTTGTTGATCAAGCTCTTCACTATCAACGTGCAGTTGACAATGAGCATGGGAACCAAAATAACGCAAAGCACAATACCAATAATGGTAAGCACTCGTTGTTTTTTGTCCACTTGCTTGTTTTGCGTGTTGGAATTTTGGTTGGTTGTCATAAGACTTTTTTCCTTTCCAAATATTAAAAACTTTCGTTAGGTACAAAAAACTTAGAAAAAATAGATAGTTAATTATATCACAATTTTTTGGAGATGTCAACAATTTACAGAAAAAAACATATAATAAATAGGATGAAAACCGTATTTTTTTGCATTTTTTTAAAAAAAACGCCATTTTCACCTATGTTTTTTCCCTTTTTTTGCCAAAAAACGCGCTACATCTTGCAAAAAATGCAAAAACTTGCTTTGGTTTTTTTATTGAAAAAATGCAAAATCAATCTTGTCAAACGCCCCTAAATGTGGTATAATGGTGAAAAAAGACGACACCTGACACATTTTGAAAAAAGGAACGGAGATAAGATATGACACCCATGCTCATAGGTATTGCCGGCGGCACAGGCTCGGGAAAATCTACATTTGCCGAGGGGCTCAAGCAGCTCTTCCCCAACGATATCACCATTATTTCTTACGATAACTACTACAAGCCGCAGGATCATCTCTCGATGGAGGAGCGTGTAAAAACCAATTACGACTGCCCCGACGCGCTGGACACCGATCTGCTTGTAAAGCATTTGCGCGAGCTCCTTAGCGCCAAGTGCGTGGATATTCCCGACTACGATTTTTGCATTCACACCCGCAAGGCAGAGGTGGTGCGCGTATGCCCGACGCCCGTGATTATTGTGGACGGTATTTTGACCTTTCACGATGAGCGACTGCGCGAGCTGTTTGACGTCAAAATTTTTGCCGACGCCGATGCCGACGAGCGCATTTTGCGCCGCCTCCGCCGTGACGTAACCGAGCGCGGCAGAGATATTGACGGGGTGATCAATCAATACGTAGATACCGTTAAGATCATGCACGGCATTTACGTTGAGCCCACCAAAAAGTATGCCGACATCATCATCAACGGCGGCAGAAACAAAACCGCCCTTGATATTGTTGCCGCAAAAATTCAAAAAAAACTCTCGCAAGAGGACTAAACACACAGGAAGCACTCGCCATAAAACGAGTGCTTTTCTTTTATACACGCGGGCTCCTTCCACCGCTATCGCGGTCCCCCTCCCTCCCGGAGGGAGGCTCAACCGCAAAACTTTACACATACAAAAAAGCACCGACACAATATTTTGTGTCGGTGCTTTTCTTTTATTTGTCCCAAAGGACGATTTCTTTCTTTTCGAGGGTTGCTTTCATATCGATGATGCGTTGGTTGGAGGAGCCACGGAAGCGCAAGGAGATATCCTTGAGTGCTTTTACGTATCTGCCATCCACCAAAACGTCAATGAGCGAGAGCATTTCGTCGGTTGCCTCACAGCGGGGGTAGCTTCCCTCTTTCCAAAGTTCCTCGTCCAAGGTAAAGCCCGTAAAGCACCAAACGGTCTTATCGGGACATTCCTCGCGGAAGCGATGCAGGAAGGAAACAAGTGTGGGCTGATTTTTCGGTTCAAACGGCTCGCCGCCAAGCAAGGTCAAGCCGTTGATGTAATACGGCTTGCAGGATGCGATAATCTCGTCCTCAACCTCACGTCCAAAGGGCTTGCCATAGGCAAAATCCCACGTTTGGGGCTGAAAACACTCCTCGCAGTGGTTGGTGCAGCCCGATACGAACAGTACCGTGCGTACCCCTTCCCCATTGGCGATGTCGTTTTTCTTAAGTTCACAGTAGTTCATAGCTTACAGATGCAGTACGCGCTCCTTAATCTCTTGCGTTCTGCCCTGATTCCAGTATTGCGTGCCGATGTAGCCGCAGGTACGGCGTGCTACGTTCATTTTGCTCTGGTCGGTGTTACCGCACTTGGGGCATTTCCAAATCAGTTTGCCGTCAACCTCTACGATGTCAATCTCGCCATCCCAGCCGCACTCTTGGCAGTAGTCGGACTTGGTATTGAGCTCGGCATACATAATGTTATCGTAGATGAAGCGCATAACTTGGAGAACCGCCTCGAGGTTTTGTTGCATGTTGGGAACCTCAACGTAGCTGATCGCGCCGCCGGGCGAGAGTTGTTGGAACTGTGCCTCGAACGCGAGCTTGGAGAAGGCGTCGATCTCCTCGGTTACGTGAATGTGGTAGCTGTTGGTGATATATCCCTTATCGTTGATGCCGGGAACTACACCGAATCTCTTTTGCAAGCACTTTGCAAACTTATAGGTAGTAGATTCGAGCGGCGTGCCGTACAAGCTGAAGTCGATGTTGTGCTCTGCCTTCCACTTTTTGCAAGCGTCGTTAAGGTACTGCATAACGCTGAGTGCAAAAGGAGTTGCGGCAGGGTCGGTATGGCTCTTGCCAGTCATATACTTAACACACTCGTAAAGACCTGCATAACCGAGAGAGATGGTGGAATATCCTCCATAGAGGAGCTTATCGATGGGCTCGCCCTTCTTCAGTCTTGCAAGTGCACCGTATTGCCACAGAATGGGGGCAACGTCGGAGCGAGTGCCCTTAAGGCGTTCGTGACGGCACATGAGTGCCTTGTGGCAGAGCTCGAGGCGTTCGTCAAAGATCTTCCAGAATTTTTCAATGTTTCCGCCCGAGGAAAGTGCTACGTCGGGCAGGTTGATGGTAACAACGCCTTGATTGAAGCGGCCGTAGTACTTGGGCTTGCCGTTCTCGTCAATGTAAGGTGTGAGGAAGCTGCGGCAACCCATGCAGGTGTAGCAGTGACCTTCGCCGTTTTTGTCGACTTTGAGCTCGAGCATCTTCTTTTCGGAAATGTAGTCCGGAACCATACGGCGTGCGGTGCATTTTGCCGAAAGCTTGGTGAGATAGTAATAAGGAGAATCCTCGTGGATATTCTGTTCCTCAAGAACGTAGATCAGCTTGGGGAATGCGGGGGTAACGTAAACGCCCTCTTCGTTCTTAACACCAAGATAACGTTGGAGCAAGGTTTCCTCAATGATAATAGCAAGGTCTTTCTTTTCCTGTTCGCTTCTTGCCTCACCCAGGTACATAAACACAGT
>JAZRKS010000270.1:0-20890 GCA_045646445.1 Eubacteriales bacterium
CACAGAACGACATGGCTACGATCCGACTTGTGCAAGTGGGCATTTGGGTAACGGTTCTGTCGCCAAATAAATGCTGATGCAAGGGTGCATCGGGAGTTGTTGCTTCGGGTGGTGTTACAGAGGGGGTGGTTTCCTGATATGTCGTCTCTTGCGGCGTTGTTTGCTCGGTATTGGGAGAGGCCGCATTTGGCGAGCAGCTGCAAAGCAAGAGTATTAACACAAGGAATAATTGACAAATGCGTTTCATTTTTTCCTCCTTTTGAAGCTTGTAAACAATTAGGAAACAGGAACCAGCGCAGGGTGCTGCACGGGGTTATTTCCTGCGATGTCTATGCCGAAGAGTGCGGCAACGGTTTTGGGGATTTGGGTGTTTTCTACCGTTACACCGTCAAAGACCTCACAGTCGGCACCATAAGCAAATACGGGAACGTTTGTGGAGGTGTGACTGCCCGACGTGTAGTAAAACTCACCGTTTGCGGCAATTTGCAAGCCGCCCGTTTCGTGGTCGGCGGTAATGATGACCATTGTTTCGGGATGGTAGAATGCGTACTCCATAAAGAGCGCGATTGCTTGATTGAAGCGAAGCATTGCAAGATATGCGTTTTTGGCATCGTTGTTGTGGCAATGCTTATCGATATAGGCCTCCTCGTACATCACAAAGAAGCCATCCGCATCCTTGGAGAGTGCGGTCAGCGTTCTTGTAATGGCGGCACGCAGGGTAGCCATTTTTGCCTCGGTGTAAACGTTGTAATTGCAATCAATGATGGTGCCGTATTTTGCAACCAGATCTGCCTGCGTTGCCAGAATAACGTCGCTATCGTAGCGGCTGTTGGCATGTGCCGAGAATGCCGCAGGCGTGGCACCCGTTTGCGCCTCGGTAGACATAACGGCGGTTGCCATACCGCGAGCGCCGGCGAGCTCGGTCAGTGAGGGAACGTCCTTTAGATTGCCATCCTTACCAACGTACTGATTTTTGGTCTTATAACCCGAGGCAAGTGCGGTTCCCGCCGCGGCACTGTCGGTGGTGCCCGAAAGCGAGTTCGTTTTTGCTTCTCCTATATAGGGGAAGAGATATCCGTAAAAGAAATCTTCGCCGTCGCTATAATCGGCAATGGGGGTGTCTTTATAAGCATCGAAAAGCTTTGTTTGATTGGGGCCCATTCCGTCGCCGATGAGCAGAATAAAGTTTTTGGCATCCTTTACAATAGGCGTGCATACGCTGACGGTTTTGGGAACGTCGGTATCGAAGGAAGCACTCGGAATATAGACCTCAACAAAGTAATACGCCGCGGCGGCAATGATGAAATAGTCGCCCTCCATGGCTACGTGGTCCTCGCTTGCAAGGAATGCAAACTCCAATCCCTCGGTGGTGGCTTCCAATGACTTGGAAATAGAGCGTACCGTCTCACCCACAACAATTTCGTGTGCGTTCTCTGCGTCGGCAGCACCAATGGCAAAAATCGGCAAATCGATACCCGTGCGCGCAAAAATCGCATTTTGAATATATTCCGCAGCGCGAATTGTGTAATCGGACGCTGCTTCGTCATAAACGATCACGTAAGAAGAAAGCGCATCGCCGCACAAGGTGGGTTCTTGTTGATATACCTTGCCGCACATGGTGCAAATGCCTTCAACGTAGGCGTGCTCTTTTGTTGCGGGAACGGGGCGCACTTGAATATCACCACAAGCGCATACCCAAGTACGCTGCCCCTCATTGGTGCAGGTGGGAGCTTGCATCAAATCTCCCTCTCTGTATTCGTGTGCATGATATTCGCCAACCTTGACAAAGTAGAAATCACGGTAGTGTTGCGACTTGGGAGTCTCGGGGGCGTGTTCAATTTGAATGACGTTCTCGCCCGCAACAAGGTTGACGGCAATGCCGTACATATAAATGCCGTGCGTTTCGTTGCGCATATCCGCAAAAGGCATGTCGGCGTAGCCGTAAGAGGTTTTGATGACCTGCTCGTGATCGGTGCCACCGTTGACGGTGTATTGAGTTCCTCTCACCTGAGCATCCTTGAGGCGTAGGTGCAAAACCATTTCATAAACGCCACTCTCGGCAACGGTCACCTTGTACACTAAGCAACTTGCCGAATTTTCAAGCACATACCAGTGATTGATTCCCTCGGCGGAGGATTTGCTGGGAGATGCGGAAAGCTTGGTGTCGTAGTCCCCTGCCCAAACGTGAATGCCGTTTTGGTATCCGTCAAGCAGCTCGGAGGAGAAAGTGTAGGAATCTTTTTTGCCGTCTTTGTCCGCGTCGAAGTTAGAAGGCATAGAAACGGTGGGAATGAGGGATTCACCGCAGCCTGTGCAAAGGGCGTTAAAGTAGATGTGAACACCGTTTGCCGCAACTGTTTCATATTGCTGATCACCGCAAACCGTGCAGGTGAGCAGTCTTTCACCGTTTTGAATGCAGGTGGGTGCTTTTGTAGCAACCCCTTCTCCCCAAGTGTGGATTCCTGTAGGAGGAATGAGTTTCACCTCATGATAACCACAAACCGAGCAAACAAAACCACTCTCGCCGGGTGCGACGCATGTGGGTTCTTTTTGAACCTCAACATAGTTATGTGCCATAGATGCACGAATCTCAACGATTTGAACAGCCCCGCAAGCACAGGTTTGCGTCAATTCGCCAACCGCACCGCAGGTTGGCTCTTTGGTAATAACACCCTCGTCAAAAACGTGCTCGTGTTGCGTACCCGTTGGGGTGGTCGCGTCGGTAATTTCCGGTTTTGTGATATCCTTTTGCGCATTGCAGCCGCAAAGAATACACGCAAAAAGGATGAACAAAAGCCATAATTTTTTCATAAAGATCCTCCTTGAAATAAAAGGATAAGGGTCGGGGTATCTTGTTTGATTTTATTATAGCATTCGCGCTCTCTGCATGTCAAGTGCATTTTATGAACTTTTATTCACCTAAAAGATGTTGAAATTCGCGCGTGGGCGTGGTATAATGTTATAAAAAGACTGACGAAAGGAGACAGAACGTGAAGAAAAAGCTCACCATTGGCATTCTTGCGCACGTGGATGCAGGTAAAACAACACTCTCGGAAGCGATGCTCTACTTGTGCGGCAAAATTCGCACAATCGGCCGCGTTGACCACCGCAATACCTATCTTGATACCAACGCTGTGGAACGCGAGCGCGGCATTACCGTTTTTTCAAAACAAGCGCGTTTTTCCACCCCTGTGTGCGATTTTATTCTGCTTGACACCCCCGGGCACGTGGATTTTTCTGCCGAGGCAGAGCGCACGCTCACACTCCTTGATTACGCTATTTTGGTTGTGAGTGCCGCCGACGGTGTGCAAAACCACACCCGAACGCTTTGGCAGCTGCTCGAATACTACAACGTTCCCACCTTTCTGTTCGTTAACAAAACCGACATTTCCATAAAGCTTGCCGAAGAAATGGAAGAAGAGCTTGCAACTGCCCTCTCCACCCGTTGCGTGGCATTCCATGAGGCAGGGAACGATGCCGAGCGCGACGAAAAGCTGGCAATGGCGGATGAGGAATTTTTAGAAGCCTTCTCCGCAGGCGACATCATCACCGACGAAGAAATTGCCGCGGCAGTTGCCGAGCGTCGGCTCTTCCCTGCTCTGTTCGGCTCCGCTCTTCGATTAACGGGTATTGCACATTTGCTTGACACGCTCGACCGCTTTACCCTCTCTCCTATTTACGAAAATGCCGAATTTGGCGCACGTGTCTATAAAATCGCACGCGACGGCAACACGCGCCTGACCTATCTCAAAATTACAGGCGGCAGACTCCGCGCACGCGATGAAATCGTTTATCAAAGTGCCGACGGTCAAACCGTGCGCGAAAAGGTCAATCAACTGCGTCTCTACTCGGGTGAGAAATTCGAGCAAGTAGACTCCTGTGAGGTTGGCGAAATTTGCGCCGTTGTTGGGCTTTCCGCTACCTTTGCAGGTCTTGGGCTTGGCTTTGAAAGTGACGCAGGTCGCCCCATTCTCGAACCCGTTCTTTCCTACCGTATCGCACTCCCCGCGGAGTGCGACCCGATGCTTTACTTCCCTCGCCTCAAAGAGTTGGAAGAGGAAGAACCCTCTTTGCATCTGTTGTGGAACAGTGAGCTCGGTCAAATAGAGGCGCGGCTGATGGGCGAGGTGCAAATTGAGCTTTTGCGCCGCTTGATTTTGGATCGCTTTGGCATCTCTTGCGGGCTCGATGCCGGAAAAATACTTTACAAAGAAAAACCCGCCGCACGCGCGCTCGGCATTGGTCACTTTGAGCCGCTCCGTCACTATGCCGAGGTACAGCTCCTTATTGAGCCTCTCCCCTTTGGCTCGGGACTGAGCTTTGACGTGCACCTGCCGCCAAACGCGCTTGATTTAAATTGGCAACGCTTGATTCTCTTTAACCTTTATGAAAAGGTCCACCGCGGAACCCTCACGGGAGCAGTGCTGACCGATGCAAAAATTACACTTGTTGCGGCACGTGCACACTTAAAGCACACTGAGGGCGGCGATTTTCGCGAGGCAACCTTGCGTGCCGTTCGCCAAGGACTGATGCAATCGGGTTGTGTTCTGCTCGAGCCCTATTATAAATTCCGCATCGATCTTCCCTCCTCTTTTGTGGGGCGCGCAATGTCGGATCTGCAAATGCGCGCGGCAACCTTTCAAATAGAGGGTGCCGAAAAAGACAGAACCGTAATTGCAGGTCGCGCACCCGTTGCAACACTGCACGATTATGCGCGCGAGCTCATTTCCTACACGCGTGGCGAAGGGCATATCTGTTGCACCTCCGACGGTTATGAGCCCTGCCACAACCAAGAAGAGATTGTTGCCGCTGCGAATTACGATCCCACCGCCGACCTTGCAAACACGCCCCACTCGGTATTTTGCGAGCACGGTGCAGGCGTGGTCGTTCCTTGGAATGAGGTAGAGGCATGGAAGCACCTTGAGGTGGATGTTTCCCCTGCCGAAGCCGCCGCAAGCATCCTCCCCGCTCCGCGCAAGCTGGCAAACAAATATCAACTCAGCGACGATGAAGTGGAAGCCTTGATGCTGCGCTCCTTTGGGCCCATCCGCCGCCGTCAGTACGGTGAAAAGCGCGTCAATGCCGCCGGTGATGATAAGAAACGCCCCCACAAAAAGCCCCTGCCGCAAAAGCACATGGTAATTGTGGACGGCTACAACGTGATTTGGGCGTGGGACTCCTTGCGTGAGGTTGCCGAGTTCAGCTTGGAGAAAGCACGCGAGACCTTGATGGACATTTTGAGCAACTACGTCGCCTTTACCAAAACCGAGCTCACACTTGTGTTTGATGCCTACTTGGTTCCCGACGGTGCCGGATCGGAGATCATTCACGACGGCTACCGCATTATTTACACCAAGGAAAACCAAACTGCCGATGCCTATATTGAACGCATGATGCACGAGCTTGGACCCAACTACAATATTCGCATGGTTTCGGGTGACCGACTTTTGCAGTTCTCCGCTGTTCATTCGGGTATTCTTCGCGTAACTGCTGCCGAGTTTGAAGCCGAGGTTGGCGAGGTTAGCAAGCAAATTAACGATTTTATCAAAAAGCTTTCGCAAAAACAATAAAAACGCACCCCGTATGCAAAAAACGCATACGGGGTGTTTCTTTTTGTCATTGTTTTGAAAGAAATGTTTATTTCTTCGGCTCCAAAAGAATGCTGTACCAATTGGAATACCAATCCCAATTCTCTCCCTTGACGATCGCCTCCCATTGCCCGGCAGTGCCGCAAAAGACGATGCTTTTCAAATTGGAATTTTCGGCAAAGGCATACGCACCGATATATTGAATGCTTTGTGGGAGCGTGACACTTGTCACCCTGCCGTACTTGTAAAAGAGCTGATCGGCAAGACCGACGGTGCCCTGTCGCACCGTGACGTTTTCCATTAGGCGATCATAATCCACCGCCCAATTGCCAACGTAGCAAACGCCGCCCTCAACCTCGATGAGCGCATTGCAAAATTCAAATGCATTCTCGCAAATGCGGTGCACATTTTCGGGAATAATAAGCTCCTCCAAAACGTCACAACCTAAGAAGGTTTCCTTTTCGATCGTTGCAAGATATTTGGGGAGCACAACGCGCTCAAGCGCAGTGCAATTTTGAAAGCTTCCCTCACCGATTTCAACAACGCTATCGGGAATAACGATGCTCTTTAATCGATAGCATTCCGCAAATGCAGCCCCCTCGATTGTGAGAACGCTATCGGGAATGACGATGTCCTCAAGTCGGTAGCAATGTGCAAACGTGCCCTGTGCAATTTTGTGCAAGCCGCTTGGCAAATTTATGCTCACGATCGAGCTGCAATGTGCAAACACCTCTTTGCCAATGCTTGTAACGGTTGACGGCAAACGGATCTCGGCAAGCTGTGCGCAATCCCAAAACGCTTTGTTACCAATCTTCTCCAAGCCCTCGGGGAGCACAAGTGTCTTCATTCTCCAGCAGCCCGCAAAAGTATTCTCGGCGATCTCCTTGGTGCCCGGTAAAAAAGTAACCGACGTTAACCTCTCGCAGCCTTCAAACGCATTCCATTTGACGGTTGCGTTGGCGGGAATGACGATCTCCCGAATAGCGCTATTGGAAAAGGCACCAACGCCAATGACTATGGGGACGTTTGGCAGAATAACACTTGTAAAGGCTGAACCCTTAAACGCATAATTATCGATTAACGTAACGGTTTCGGGCAGAGTAATGCTTTGCACGTTTTGACAATCGCGGAATGCCTCCCACATAACAGAGGTAACGTGATAGCCGCAAAAGTTTTCGGGCACCACAATATCCTTATCGGTGCAGTTGCCAATGCCTGCAACGGCAAAGGTTTTGCCGTCGGGGTTGATGGCGTACGCCAGACCGAGTGAGCCCGTTGCGGGAATGAGCTCCTCGCCAAGCTTGGCACCGCAACGGTCACAGAATCGACACTTGATGCCGGGCTCTCTTTGATTGGGATCGTCGGCTGTGGGCATTTTGATGGTGGGCTCTTTTTCAATGACCCATTCCCCCGCAAAGTGCGGCAGAAGGGCTATGAGCTGCATTTCCTTCTCACCGCAAACACAAACGCGCGTTTGCTCTCCGCGTCCGGAGCAGCTCGCTTCCTTGGTAACCTCCCATTCGCCAAAGACGTGTGTGTGGAAGGGGGAAGCCCCGTTGTGTGACTGCGACCAAAGCACAATTGCAAGCACCGATGCCACAACCAAGCACAGGCACGCGGCAAGTGTTCCCCATTTTACCCACGTGCTTATCACGCTCTTCCTTTTTTGAGGAGCGGCATCCAATATCCATTGCTCGTCTATGTCGCGCAAGGCGTCAAAAATATTCTTATCATTCATTACAGAGCCCCTCCTTTTCTAAAAATGCTTTGAGCTTGAGGCGCGTGCGCAGCATCAGCATTGCCACGTTGCTTTCCTTCATACCAAATTCCTCGGCAATCTCCGCTATGGGGGTAACGTACCAATAGCGGCGCACGAATATCGTTCTCGTTCTCTCGGGCAAGGATTTTAAAAACCGCCCCAATGCATCGCGCAGAGCAATGCTGTAGCCAATATCTTCCCCGTTGTCGTTTGCGGGAATACACTCGGCAAGCTCGTGCAAGACCGCGGGCAATTGACCGCCGCCGCGCTTGGCTGCCTTTTTGGTATTGTAACGGTCCAGCGCCAAACGGTTGCTGATTTTGCCCACGTATCCTTTGAGTGGATCGGGCCGATTGGGCGGCACGGTATTCCACGTTTTGAGATATGTATCGTTTACGATCTCCTCGGCATCCTCGTTGTCAGCCAAGATTTGATAGGCGATATAATAACAGTACCGCCCGTATTTCTTGTCCGTTTCGGTGATCGCCTTCTCGGATCGTTCCCAATACAGATCTACGATCTCTTTGTCATCTAACATTTGTAACCTCTCCTTTTGCGGCAGGGTTTTTCCCTTTTTTCATATCAATAGACGGAAAAAACACTTTCTGCATCACTCAAGTAACGAAAAAAATAAAATTTATTTTATTATAGCATATTTTTTTCGATTTGTACAGACAAAAAGCGACTGTCCCCCACATTGGGGAGACAGTCGCCGCAGTAGCGAAACATATCGGTGATTTTACCTCAGAGCGAAAAGCTTGCATCGGCGCAAACAACGGTGCAGCCCTTTATGCCATAGCTCCAAGCATGTCCCTTTTGGATGGCATCCCATTGCTTTTTGGTGCCGCTGTAGTTGAGGGTCTTCAAATTTTTGCAATTGGAAAACGCTCTGGCTTCAATGGTTTTTACACTTGAGAACATGGTTACGCTGGTTAACGAGCTGCAATCGCTAAAGGCTTCGCCAAGATATACCAAATACTTGGGGAGTGTCAGCGTTGTCAGGTTGGTGCAACCGACAAAGGCGTGGTCCTCAATGCGTGTAATGCCGTTGGAGAGCACAAGATCGGTAAATGCCTGACACCCATAGAACGCATACTCGCCAATGATGAGAACGTAGCTCGGGATCACGCTTGTATCGCATCCGCGCAAAAGCGTCAGAGTCTTGCGCTCGATCAAGCAGTTGCCCTCGCCGATGTAAACGGTGTTCGTTTTTGCCACCGTTATGGTTTGAATGCTTGTGCATTGTGCAAACGCATTTTCACCAATGCTTGTAACACCTTTGGGAATGTGAATGCTTTGCAACGAGGAGCAGCCGCGGAACGCCTCTCTTTCAATTGTGGTAAGACTGTTGGGGAATTTAACACTCAAAAGCCCAACACAGTTGTAAAAGGCGCGGCTTTCTACGGTGACAACGCCCTCTTCAAAAATAACGCTCGTCAATCCGCTGCATCCCGCAAACGCACTTGTATCAATGACGGAAACGCTACCGGGAATGGTAATGGATTGCAAGGAGTGGCAGTATTCAAAAGCAAACCATTCAATATGCTTCAGCCCTTGTGGCAGGCTAATGTCTGTCAATGCTCGGCAATAGTAAAACGCTTGGTTCCCTATGCGCTCAAGGCGGCTCCCCGCCTCAAAGGTAACAGTCTGCAAAACCGAGCAGTTGCTGAATGCCTCTTGATCGATATACAAAACCGACTTGGGAATGGTGATTTCCACAAGATTGTCATGCGAGTAAAACGCCCGCATGCCAATGCCAACCGTGCCCTCGCGCCAAACAACAGAGGTCAGTGACGGATCAACGGCAACCACCCATCTATCAATATAGGAAATGCCGTTTTCCACTTGGATCAAAGACGCACAATTTGTAAAAGCGCTCGCATCTATGCGTTCTATGCTATCCGGAATGGTAATACTTGTCAGCTTTTCACAGTTTTTGAACGTATCATTGCTGATAAACGTGAGCCCCTCAGAAAGCACGACACTTTCCAAATTGCTGCACCAAATAAAAGCACTTCCGCCAAGATAGGTAACCGTATCCGGCAGCACGATGCGGGTAATGCCCTTGCAGGATTGAAATGCGTGCGTATCGATTTCGCTGACACCGTATGGAATGGTGATCCCCTGCAAGCTCTTGCAACCGCTAAAGGCATACATATCAATGCTCTTGATGCCGCTTGGCAGCTCGACCGTTTTCAGGTTTTCACAATCCCTAAAAAGAGAAGATGCGATTTTGGTCATTTGACTCGAGAGCACTGCGCTCTCAAGGCTGGTGCAATTCGCAAACGCCGCGCTACCGACCTCGATGACGGTATTCGGTATAACAATATTTTTCAGCGAAATACAATTATCATATGCGCCCCAAACGATGCGCAAAAGCCCCTCCTGCAAGGTAACGCTTTGCAGGGACGTGCAGTTGCGGAAGGCATGCTGCCCTATTTCGGTAACGCTTGACGGAACGACGATCGAAGTCAATGCTGTACAATTTTGAAATGCCTGCGAGCCAATGACCTCAAGTCCTTCGGGCAACGTAACAGATGTCAAGCTTGCCCAATCCTTAAATGCATTGGGTGCAAGCGTGTGCGCGTTGGTGAGCGTAATCTTGCTCAACACCGAATCTTCTATGCCGTCAACAAAATAGAGCAGCTGTCCTTCCACGTGCTCATAAAATCCCATAGCCCCAACGTCAGAGAGAGAAGGCAGCGTGAGCGAGGTCAAGCGCGAGCACTCATGCAAAATACACTCACCAATATAGGTAACGTCCTTGGGAATGACGATCTCCACAATGCCCTCGCAGCCGTAAAAGGCGTATGCGCCAATACTCGTGACACTTTCGGGAATGGTAATGCTGACAATATCCTTGCAATTGAGGAACGCACACGAGGCGATGCTTTCGGTTCCCTCGGGAATTTCGACGTTGACCAAAAGCTCTCCGTTCAAATAGATCCTTCTTTGGGATGCGTAGTCATAATATTTTGTTTCGGTTCCCGCCTCGATCTGACACCACGCGGCAAGGTCGGTGATGTAAAAATCGGTTAGCGCATTGCAATTTTGAAAAACCTTATCCCCCATCATCATAAGACTTGCGGGAATGGCGATCTCTGTCAAGGGGGAGCAATTTGCAAATGCGTAGCTGCCAATATACATTACGCTTTGCGAGAGCGTAACATTCTTTAGGTGAACACACTCAGCAAACGCCTCGTCATCAATCATCATAACCGAATCGGGCAGAATAACGTCGGTCAGCGACGTGCAACCGTAAAACGCACGCATGCCGATGATAGAAAGCGATTGCGAAAAAGCAACGTCTGCAAGCTTGGTGCACCCCTCAAACGCGCCGTCTCCAATATAAACGACAGAATCGGGGATCACGATCTCTTCAAGCCCCGTGCAACCGCCAAAGGCATAGCTGCCGATGGTGACAAGGGTTTCGGGGAGTGTGACCGACGTGATATCGGTATTCCCCGCAAACGCGCTGTCGGCGATGTCGGTAACGTGATATCCGCAGAAGTTGGGCGGAATAATGATCTCGGTATCAATACAGTTGCCAATGCCAATAACGGTGCAGGTCTTGCCGTCAAGGTTAACGGCATAGGCAAGACCGAGCGAGCCGATTGCGGGAATGACCTCTTCGTCAAGCTTTGCACCGCAATAATGACAGAACTGACACATAAGTCCCGGCTCTCTTGCCTCGGGATCCTCGGGTGTGGGGACCTTGATAACGGGCTCCTTTTCAATGACCCACGCGCCTGCAAAGTGCTCTTGCATGGCAATGAGTTGGATCTCCTTTTCACCGCATGCACAAACGCGTGTTTCCTCACCCATCTCGGAGCAGCTTGCCTCTTTTGTTACCTGCCACTGGCCGAATGCATGCACGTGAGGGACGGGAGGTGTTACCGTGCTGCCGGGAGGTGTGGTAGCATCCGGATGCGAAAAGGACGGTGATTTTTGCAAATAGACAAAGAAAATCCCCACCGTTAAAATACACAAGCACGCCGCAAACGCGCTCCATCTTGCCAATGCCGCACGTCTGCGAACTTTTGTCCATTCGCCGGGAGCGGCATCCAAAATCAGTTGCTCGTCAATGTTGCGCAGGGCTCTGAATAACATTCTTCCTTTCATCATCAAAAGCCCTCCTCTTGTAAAAATTCGCGGAGCTTTTGCCTTGTGCGGAACATCAGCATTGCCACGTTGCTCTCTTTCATGCCGTATTCCTCGGCTATTTCGGCAAGAGATGACGCATACCAATAGCGGCGCACAAAAATGTTTCTCGTCTTTTTGGGCAAGGACCAGATAAAGCGATTGAGTACGTCTCGCAGAACCAGACTTTCGCACAAATCTGCATGCGCCTCGTCATCGGCAATACATTCGTCCAATTCGTGAAAAACCAAAGGCATTTTGCCACCGCCGCGACGAGTAGCGGTTTTCTCGTCGTAACGGTTGAGTGCCAATTGATTGCTGATCATACCCACGTACGCCTTAAGGGGATCGGGGCGGTTTGGCGGAACGGTGTTCCATGTTTTGAGATATGTATCGTTTACGATCTCCTCGGCATCCATATCGTCGGACAAAATCTGATAGGCAATATAATGACAATACCGCCCATACTTTTTGTCCGTTTCGGTGATGGCGCTCTCGGAACGCTCCCAATACAGGTCAACGATCTGTCTGTCTTCCATAGTCTTACTCCTTTGTTTTTTACTCGGTAATTTTTCCCTCAACAATCTAAACAGAAAAAACCAAGGATACATAACGCATAATTTTACTTTTTTATAAATTATACCACATTTTTTGCAACTTTTGTATAAAAAAAGAACAACCCATTATTTGGAAGGGGTTGTTCTTTGCCTTTTAAAGCGTTTTGATATAATCCTCGAGCTCGCTTTTGATGACCGAGACCTGCGGACCGTAAACGACCTGCACGCCGCCGCCACGGCGAATGACGCCGCGCGCGCCGCTTGCCTTGAGAAGATCGTCCGAAACAATGCTATCATCCCTGACCGTTACGCGCAAACGCGTAGCACAGCAATCAAGGGTGATGATATTCTCCGTGCCGCCAAGGCCCTCTAAAATCATTTTGGAAACTGCATGCGCGTCTTCGTTCTTTGGCGCGTTCTTCTTTTCGTTGTAGTCGGCACGGGTGTAGAGCTTAACCTCTTCCTCGCCCGCTTCGCGTCCGGGTGTTGCATAGTTTCTGCGGCGAATGAGGAAGCGGAACAAAAGGAAATACACGATGAAATAAATGACACCCACCAAGGGGATCATCAACCAATTCGTTTTTTCGTTGCCCTGCAAAATACCAAACAGCGTCAGGTCGATAAGACCGCCCGAAAAGGTCATTCCCACACCAACGCCCAGCAAATGCATCAGCATATAGGCAAGCCCTGCCAGCACCGAGTGGATAACGTAAAGAATGGGTGCCACAAACAAGAAAGTAAACTCAATTGGTTCAGTGATACCTGTCAGCATTGAGGTCAGCGCAGCAGAAAGCAAAAGACCGCCCGCAACCTTTCTTTTTTCGGGACGTGCACAGGTGTACATCGCAAGCGCTGCACCGGGCAAACCGAATATCATCAAGGGGAACTTACCGCTCATAAAACGGCACGCCTCAACCGAGAAGCGCGTGGTGTTGGGAGAGGCAAGCTCGGCAAAAAAGATATTTTGTGCGCCATAGATCATCACACCGTCGATCATTGCAGAGCCGCCCACGCCCGTTTGCCAGAACGGCAGATAGAACACATGGTGCAATCCGAACGGAATTAAGATGCGTTCAATGAAACCGTAAATGAGCGTTCCCGCATACCCCGAGCGCAATACGAGGTCGCCCAAGGCATAAATACCCGACTGCACAAAGGGCCACAAAAAGAACATCAAAACGCCCACAAGGATATACGCCAAGGTGGAAATGATGGGCACAAAACGGGTGCCGCCAAAGAAAGAAATGACGGTGGGCAATTTGATTTTATAAAATCGGTTGTGCAGCCACGCTACGCCAAGACCGACAATAATACCGCCGAACACACCCATTTGCAAGGACTCAATGCCAACAACGTTTGCGATGGTCCCCTCTTGCATTGCCCCCTCGGCAAGCTTGCCGCTGATAGCGAGCAGGGTGCTGATGGTTTTGTGCATCACGAAAAATGCGATAGCCGCCGAGAGAGTTGCGGTTGCCTTTTCGTTCTCTGCCATGCCAAGCGCAACTCCCATTGCAAACAAGAGCGGCAGATTATCAAAAATAACTGTGCCCACAGAGGCAAGCAACGAAAAAATAGTATAAGGAACGGTGCCCGGCCCCATTACCCCCAATAAATTGTATGCCTCAAGCGTTGCCTCGTTGGTAAAGGATGCGCCTACACCTAAAAGCAAACCCGCTATGGGTAAAAGCGCGATGGGGAGCATAAATGCGCGCCCTACGCGTTGTAAAACCTCAAAAAATCCGGAGCCGAATTTTCGCTTTTTCCCCAATGTTTGTGTATCTGTCATCACGACCTCCTCCCCGAGAGCGTGTAGCACATTATGGCATCCTTGCCGCCCACACAAGCCCCGGGCTTGTACTCAATATTTTCAATTTTCTCGGACTCGGTGACTACCAAAGAGCAGATGGCAGAAAGTCCGCGCGAGCGGATGAGGTCAATATCTGCCTCGGCAATCAGTTGCCCTCGCCGCACACTCTCTCCTGCCGATACGTGCGACACAAAGCCCTCGCCCGCAAGACCGACGGTATCTACCCCGATGTGCAAGAGAATATCAGCACCACCCTCGCTTGTGAGGGTGTAGGCGTGGCGCGCATCGGCTACCGACTCGATTTTTCCACTTACGGGTGCAAAAAAGTGCCCCTCGGTGGGCTCTACCGCAATCCCCTCGCCCAAGAGCCCTTGGGCAAACACCTCGTCGGGCACAAGGGAAAGCGGCACTGTTTTCCCCGTGCAAGGGGCAAGGAGACATTCTGCTTTGTTTTCCATTTTTTCATCCTCCAAAAGAGTTAATAGCAGGCAAGAACTCGCTCACGCAACCCCAAAAGATAGGGCGCGGAAACCGACAATTCGTCCACACGCATATCGCAAAAGCGCTGGGTAAGTGAGAGGTCGGCAGCGAGCTCGCCGCAAATGCCGATCCATCCGCCTGTCTCGTGAATGGCATCCGCTGCCGCAGAGATGAGGCGCAAAACGGGCTCCTGCCCCTTGCGGCAAAGCTCTTCCACGTGCGGATTTTGGCGGTCAGCCGCCAAGGTATATTGCAAAAGATCGTTTGTGCCCACCGAGAAAAAATCCACCTCGGCGGCAAGCTCGCGGCACAAAATAGCAGCGGCAGGTGTTTCGATCATAATACCGACCTCAAGGTTTTTGTCATAGCACTGCCCACGGGCGTCAAGTGTTTGCATACACTCGGCAATCAGCTCGCGACTGGCACGAACCTCATCAACGCTCACAATCATTGGGAGCATCAAGGCAACCTTTCCGTGCGCGGACGCGCGCAGAATGGCACGGATTTGCTCGCAAAAAAGCGTTCTCTCACGCAAGCAAAGCCGCACGCCGCGCAAGCCGAGTGCAGGGTTTTCCTCGCGTGGGAGTGTGAGATAAGAAACCTGCTTATCTGCCCCGATATCGAGGGTGCGAATGACCACGCGCCGCCCTTGCATTCGCTCGGCAAATGCGCGATAGCTTTGATAGAGGCGCTCCTCGTCGGGGGCACGGTCAAGCGAAAGATACAAAAATTCGCTCCGCAACAGCCCAATGCCGTCAGCCCCCTGTGAGAGTACTGCATCGATTTCTTCTTCACCGCCCACGTTGGCATAAATGAGAACGCGATGACCGCTCCCCGTGATGGCGGGCTTTTTGCGTAGCGTGTGCAAGGTGCGTTCGCGTTCGGATTCTTTTTGGGCGTTTTTTGCACACCGTGTGGTGAATTTTTCCCTTTCTTCATCGCTTGGCGAAAGGATGAGCGTACCCATGGCGGCATCTAAAAGTGCTACCGTGCCGTCGTAGCCATCTCGAATCTTGCCCGTACATACCAAAGCGGGAATGCCCATAGCACGTGCCAAAATGGCGGTGTGTGAGTTGGGAGAGCCCTCAAATGTGACAAAGCCCAAAAGCGTGGCACGATCTAATCCCACCGTTTGCGAAGGTGTCAAGTCACGCGCAACAAGGATATAGGGTTCGCCCGTCGTTTCTTCCTTTTGCTCACTTTTGCCTGACAAATGTGAGAGAAGCTGCTCGCAAACATCCCTGATATCTGCCGCACGCGCCCGAAGATAAGGGTCATTAAGAGCGGCAAGCTCTTGGGAAAGTTCGTCTCTTGCCGACTGCACCGCCGCCTCGGCGGAAGAGCCGTTTGAGAGGGAGAGTTCAAATCTCTCTTGCAAATCTTCATCCTCAAGAAGCATTGCGTGAATGGCAAAAATCTCGGCAGCATCCGCCCCGATTTCTTCCTCGGCTGTTTTTTGCAAGTGCGCGATGGAACGCGCAACAGAGGACACCGCATCACAGAGGCGCGCGCGTTCTCGCTCAACTCCCTGCCCTTTTGCATCGCTTTTTTGTGCATATGTGTGCAAAAAACGCAGTTTTCCGACGGCACAGCGTTCCCCAATGCCCGTACCGTGGACTACTTCAGTTTTCAAATGTTTCTTCATTGAGAATAACCCCCGTGGGATTCCATTGCGTACGACAAAAATGCTCCAACTCGAGCGTTGCTCTTTCCTCATCCTCGCCTGTGACGGAAAAGGTCAAGGTTGTTCCACAGACCGCTCCCAACATCATCAAAGCAATTACGCGCTTGGCATCTGCCGTTTTGCCGTTTGCCCTGACGCTGATAACGGAAGCGAATTTTTTGGCCGTTGCCGCAAGTCGACCCGCGGGGCGCGCGTGCATGCCGTCTTTATCCACAATGACATAGGTAAATTCTTTCATTCTGCTACTCCTCTTGGCGGTCACCGTTTTTCGCAATCGCCGATTTTTGCCTTTGTTTCTATTTTGCCGATTTGTGCAAAAATTATACTCGGCACGTCTTTTTTACAAAACGGCAACAAAAAAACGGCTCTTTCCAAATTGGAAAAAGCCGGTTTTTATGATACGTATTATCGATAGTAAACGTAAAACACAATAATTGTTCTTTCACGACCGCCGTGCTCAAGGTCGGGGGCGGTAATGACGACACCATCCTTGGAGAGCAGCTCCCACGCTTGCATCTGCTCGATTTTGCAACGGAAGATAACGTCTGCCGATGCAAAAACAATGAGCTCGTCATCGCGGATGTTGAGGCCGCCGTTGCGACCGATTACCTCGTCAACGTCGTTGATTTTTTCTGTGACGTAGCGAATGTGGTGGTTTGCCATTTGGCGCGCCATCGCCCAACGGTATGCCTTGCTGTTGGGATCTTTTTTGCGGGAAAAGAGTTTAAACATTCGGTGTCTCCTCTCGTGTCTTTTAGAATGAGACTTTCTTATCCCCCACCAAAAATGCCTTTGCCGCAAGGTATTCCTCTTGCAGACGTTTGCCTTCGGCAGATGCGGGATCGAAATTGCGGCGCTTTAAGGCGCGCAGCATAATGTTTTTGGGAGTCTCCTCGGGGTCGATGAGCTCAAGCGCACACACGGTATAGCCGCACGCCTCAAGGCGCGCAAGACGCAAAGCATCGGTTGCGGCATCGCAAAGCTTTTGGCGCAGCATAGAATGCTTTGTAACAAAGGAAAGCGCCTCGCAATTGATGGTGTGGTTCATTTCGTGGTGACAGCAAGGCGTGGATAGAATAACGTCCGCTTGCCACTCGGTGGCCTTGTTCAAAACAAAATCGGTGGCAATATCGCAGGCGTGCAAGGAAATCACCAAATGCACGTGCTCGTTGCATTCATATTTGTTCACGTCACCGCAAAGGAACTCCAAGCCGTTAAAGCCGAGCTTTTTTGCAACCTCGTTGCAATATGCCACAACGTCGGGCTTGAGGTCAACGCCTGTCATTCTTACGTCTCTGCCCAACACCACGGTGAAATAGTGATATGCGGCAAAGGAAAGATAACTCTTGCCGCAACACAAATCGCAAATGCGAAGTGTTCCCTCACTCGGCAGGTGTGACAGACAATCGCGGATAAGCTCCAAAAATCGGTTGATTTGACGGAACTTTGACTGTCTCTTATCGCGCACGCGACCGTTCTCGTCGCTCACGTCAAGAAGCTTGAGAAAGGGCTCGTTGCCCGAAAGAATATAATTCTTTTCGCGGTTGTTGCTTTCAATTTTGGCACACGGTGCATCGTTCTCTGCAAGCGCGCGAGAGAGCTTGTCACCGCCCAAAAGCGTGACCTTGCCCTTTTTGGAGGAACGCAATTCGCAATCTCCCAGAGTGGTGAGAAGATTGATTTGTGCCCAAGAGGACACGACCTCCAAAAGGCGGTTTTCGTCATCGGGTGCAATATTTTCGTGCATTGCCTTATTATCGGCACGCAGTGCTTCGGCCTGCAAAACGGTCTTGCCGCCAACAAGTCGCAAAGTTAGAGTGCATTTAACGTTTGCGGCATCTGTGGGTTTGGAAAGCACCGCCTTTTTGAGTGCGCCCTTTTGTGCCGCCGATAAGATCAATGCAACGATTTTTTGATATGCTTCATTCATTGTCTCCGTCCCCCTCAATCTTTTTCTTTTTGAGGTAGTCGCCAAAGAAGAATTTTTCTTCCTTGCCATCCTGCACGCGGCGATAGTTTTGTCGGTGTCTCCATACCACAATCAGTGTTACAAACACAGCCGCCGCCATTTGCAAGCCACTGTTGGCAAACGCCTTAACAAAGAAGGGATAGAGTCCCACCATAGCGATAGACCCGAATGCAACCAGCTTTGTAGCAAAGGTGGAAAGCAGAAAAACCGCAATGAGCAACACGCCAACGATGGGATTGAGAGCCGCAGCCGAGCCGAGCACCGTTACCACGCCCTTGCCGCCGCCAAAGCGGTGGAATACGGGGAACAGATTGCCAAACACAACAAAGAAGAGTGCAAGCCCCGCTCCGTTGGCCTCCCAAACGATTCTGCCAAACCAAACGGCAACAAAGCCGATGAAAAACTCGCAAAGAGCACTTACACAAGCCATCTTTTTGCCGCAGGAGAGCAACATATTATAGGTCCCCGCAGTTTTTCTGCCAAGCGTGCGAATGTCCGCGCCGCAGATGCGTTGGGAGATGAGAATAGCGGGAGAAATACTGCCAAGCAGATAAGGCACGATGATGCAAAGGAACGCCCCCACAATGTTTGCAACAATGGCGGCATCAACCGAAAAATCAAAGTGCGTGATTGCCCAGTCGACGACGTTCCAAAATTTTTGAATCACCGGCACCTCTTGTGCAGCGGTTAAAAAAACGTTCATAGTTCCTCCATCAGAAGAGCTCGATGAGCTCCTTGGGGCTCTTGGTAAAGTTGCGAATGCTACCGTCGTTGCAAACGGCAACCATATCCTCAATGCGGCAACCGTACTTGCCCTCAATGTAAATGCCGGGCTCAAAGGTAACAACGTGTCCGCGCTCAAGCACGTCGGCGTTGTCTGCCTTGGGGGAGAGACGGGGCTCCTCGAGGATATACATACCTACGCCGAGACCCAAGGAGTGACCGAAGCAGCCCTTGTAGCCCGCGCCGTGAATGACGTTGCGTGCGGCGGTATCCAGCGCGTGGCAGGATACACCCTCGGCAGCTGCCTCAAGGGCAACCGTTTGCGCCAAGAGTACGGTGTTATAAACCTTTTTGATCTCCTCGTCTGCCTTGCCCAAAACAACGGTACGCGTCATATCCGAGCAGTAACCGTCTACGCGTGCGCCAAAGTCCATGGTCAAAAAGCCGCGTTCCAATTTTACGGGGCGCGGAACACCGTGGGGGCGAGAGGAGTTGGTGCCCGATACCGCAATGGTATCAAACGCCAAGCTCTGCGCACCTGCGCGACGCATAAACATTTCAAGCTCGAGTGCTACGTCGATCTCGGTCATCTCGGGGGTGAGCACCTTGAGGATGTGTGCAAATGCCGCATCGGTAACGTTTTGTGCGTGTGCGATCTTTTCCAGCTCCTCGTCGCTCTTGTGCAAGCGAATGCGCGTCAACAATGCCGAAGCGCCGCCTACCAAGGTGCTGCCGATAAAGGTTTTTTTGTAACGCTCGTAGGTTGCATAAGAGATGTTGTCCTCTTCAATGGCTACGCGTGCACAGTTGTGCTCACCGAGAATGGCGCGAATAGCATCGGTTGCTCCCTTTTCGGGGGTGATGACCTGCATATCCTTGTCGGCGTTTTCCTTTGCCGCCTCTACGTAGCGGAAGTCGGTAATCAGGTAAGCAGCCTTTTGCAAAACCAAAACGACACCGTCGTGAAACTCAAAGCCCGAAAGATAATGCTGGTTGAGCTGGTCGGTAATAATAGCGGCATCAAAGCCGTTTTCTACAAGCAAAGCTTGAAAATTCTTTAATTTTGACATGTGAAAAACCTCTTTTCATTTTCCTTTTCTTCATTATAACACAAAAATAGCAAAAAGTATAGTCCCCTACAAAATTTTTTTCGTTTCTCTTTTGCGACAAATTTATCGGGAGTGGGGCGGTATAATAAATGCAGAACCCCCAAGGAGGTGCCCAAATGGAACAAGAGGTTTACGTGGATCTTTACTTTTTTATCAACACCTGTATGAATCTTTTGACGCTGATGATCAGTGCAACACTCCTGCACCGCAAGGTCAACCGCTCCCGCGCGTGGCTTGCCGCTGCAGCAGGCGGTGTATGGGCAGTGGTGGCGCTGTTTTGGGGCATTGACGGATTTTGGGGACTGCTTTGCGACGGTGCCGTCATTTTTTTGATGTCCTCCCTCACCTTTGCCTCCAAAAAAGCTACCCCCGTCTCACTTTTGAAATGCACGGTGGTTGGTGTACTGACCTCTATGATCCTCGGCGGTGTGATGACCGCGCTCTATGCCCTCTTCAACCGCATCGACCTACCACTCGATAACACACAGGCGGAAAGCGGCTCTGTTCTCGTCTTTGTCCTGATCGCGGCTCTTGCAGGGCTTGCCACCGTGCAGGGTGGGAGATTGCTCGGGCTTTCCAAAAAAACCGAATACGTAAGCGTCACCGCCGATCTGTTTGGCAAAACCGTGACCTTGCGCGCTCTGGTAGACACAGGAAACCGCCTACGCGAGCCAATTAGCGGCCGTAGCGTGATTGTAGCCGATAAGGCACGTATTCTTGCGGTGCTGCCCTCCTCGCTCTCACAGGCGCTGCAGAGCCCCTATGCGGAGAAGTGGCTCGCGGACGAAAGATACGCCACGCACATTCGGCTCGTCCCTACAAGCACCGCAACAGGCAAGCAAATACTGCCCGCCATTCTGCCCGATCGGCTAACGCTGACCGCAGGGAAAGATAGCTATCCCGCCGATTATTTGATAGCCCCCGCGCCAATGGAGGAAAACGCCGATTTTGACGCTATTATTGCCATGAACTGAAACCCAAGGAGGTATTTATGACTTGGTTGAACCGCCTGCGGCTGAAGATCGCCGCCCTCTTTTGCAAACATAAGGATCTGTTTTACATCAACGGCCCCGA
>JAZRKS010000271.1:0-1639 GCA_045646445.1 Eubacteriales bacterium
GGCACGCTGATGCTTGGCGGCAAGCAGTATGAGATTCCCGAGGGCGAGGAATTAACGATTGCATTTTGATGATAAATGAATAC
Source organism: Eubacteriales bacterium (assembly GCA_045646445.1). Taxonomy (GTDB): domain Bacteria; phylum Bacillota; class Clostridia; order Oscillospirales; family CAG-272; genus UMGS1865. Next base: position 84 of record JAZRKS010000271.1, read on the forward strand.
AAAAAAGGACTGCTTTTATTGACGAAGCAGTCCTTTCATTATGTTATGTGAAAGAAATATCACGATATGAAAGAGCGTCCGTGTGTTGCACCTCATCCACCGCAACCGCGTCGATTCTTCTCGGCTCTCTCGCCTCGAACCCTCTCCGCTGCGGTCGGCAGGTTAAAATATTAAGTGCAACACCTAAAAAAGAAAGGGCTTGGTATATTTTGAGTTGAGGGCAAAGCCCGAAACGAAAAATATACCAAGCCGGCGAAAAAGGAGTAGACTTCAAATCAACTTTCGTGTAAAATGTAGTTACCACACAAACATAAAAAACGGAGGTTGAAATGAAGTCTTACACACATTTTACACTATCAGAACGAATTTGTCTACAGGAATTTTTGAAACAAGGAAAAAGTTTTCGAGAAATCGCAAAATTGATGGACAGAAGCCCCTCTACGATCAGTCGAGAGGTGCGCAGGAATTACAGTCAGAAAAAGCACAGATACAATCCTTGGAGAGCAACAACACTTTATATAATCCGCCGAAGGAAATGTGTTCGTAAACCAGCGATTCAAAAAAATACCGAACTGTACAAGCTCATAGAATCATGTTTGAAAAAGTATTGGTCACCGGAATTGACAGCGCACTATTGTAAAGAAAAAGGATATTGCATCTCTTTTTCTACCATATATCAAGCTGTCAGAGCGGGATTGTTTCCGAACATTAAACCTCAAACTCATTTTCGCAGAAAAGGCAAGAAAAAGCACGCAAAACATGGGAATCACGCAACTATTCATCCGGAACGTACAATCCATGACCGCCCTTCCATAGTCAATGATCGAACACGAATTGGTGACTGGGAAGGAGACACTATTTGCGGAGCCAAAAATAAGAGTTGTCTTGTAACACAGGTTGATAGAAGAAGCCGACTTCTAACCGCTGCCATTTCTCCAAACCATACAATGGTTGAAGTACGAAAAGCTACAAAACACGCATTTGATTTGTTGGAGCTTCCTATGCCAATACATACGATAACTCTGGATAACGGTTCAGAGTTCGCTGACTTTAAAGGCATTGAGCAGGATCTTAATACTACGATCTATTTCGCTGATCCACATGCTCCTTGGCAACGTGGTTTGAATGAGAATACAAATGACATCCTGCGATTTTTCTTTCCAAAAGGTACCGATTTTTCTTTAGTTTCTGAAGATTATCTGTTGAGTGTTGTTCATCTCATCAACTCTCGTCCTCGTAAATGCCTTGATTTCCTTTCCCCCTTGGATTTCATCTCTAAAAAGTGTTGCACTTGACTTGACAATTTGCCGTCCCCCTTCCCCAGCGGGGCAAGGCTTTCCTCGCGCACTCGCTTTTTACAACTATCCGTTCGGGTGAATGGAATTTTCATATCCGTCTTGTTACTCCTTATCGATAAGGGCAACCGCAATAAGCCTTGCCCCGCTGGGGAAGGGGACCGCAGCGGAAGATGATTGCGAATACATGGAGCAACCGGCTGACGCGGTTGCGCTGGATGAGGTATACCATGCGGACGCTCTTTCACTCAAACGGACTAT
>JAZRKS010000272.1:0-1979 GCA_045646445.1 Eubacteriales bacterium
ACCAACTCCTTGGCTCACAGAACGACATGGCTACGATCCGACTTGAAGCGTTGCGGGAGAGGTTGTTGTGATAACAGACTCGACACGGTGAACGCCACCCGTTTGATAAGTGATTTGTACCGTAATGGTTTCTGCATCCGGCACAGTGGGATCATCATCGGGTGCGGTTGTGTTTTCGGGGTCTTTTCCGCCCTGCGGGTTATCGTTGGGGTCATCGTTGGGCTTGTTGGGATCCTCATTCCAACTGCGTGTAACAGCTTCAACTCTGCCGCTTTCGGTGATGAGGTAAGAGCCCTCGGTAATGAGCATACCGTTGAAATAGAAATCATAGGAATTGACCATATACTCCCACGGATATCCATAGTAAGCCATCACAAGATCCCACATTGTGATTGCGTTGACTTGCGTGTAGTATTTGTATTCGCCGTTTTCGTAGATTTCAATTTCAATCAAATTTACGCCCATCCAAAAGCCGCAAATTATGCATTGACCCATGTCGTTCCATTCGTTATGGGTGCAGGTATTGCCGCACAGAGGGCAATAACCGTCCATCCACTCGTGGGGACAGGTCGGCTCATCTCCGGGAGCACCGGAATACTCTTCCAAATAGATATGGTCACCGTCTTGCAGGTAAACATCGGAATTGATATCGATGGGCTCTTTGTTCAAATAAGAAACGATGTGGAAACCCGAAAGATCATGCTCTTTGATAAACCCGGCACAAAGCTCGACAAAGGTGCAGGGAGTTTTTACTTTGACCCACTCCTCAACAGCGTGAATGCCGCCGGATTGGAATTGCAGGTGGACGGTGATGTATATTACTTGATCCGGCAAACCGGGAGTGGTTACCTCGGGAGTGGTGTCACAAGGATAGTTATCCTCAGGGGTGGTTTGTTCGGGTGTCGTTTGATCCGGCTCTTTTTGAGGAGTGGTTTTATCGGGGGCTTTTTCGGGGGTGGTTACGTTCGGCACGATTTCCTCGGTTTTGTCATTGGGAGTGGTTGCCTCGTCGGTCTTGGGCGTTGTGGTGGTGGGATTTGCTTCGGGTTCGGTTGAGATAAACTTGCCGAGCATATCGCACGAGCACAGCGATGCGATGCATATCAATGCCAAAATTGCGCACAAAAGTCTTTTCATTTTTGTTCCTCCTATTAATTAGCAAATATGGTAGGGCTTAGACTTCCCTTTTATTATAGCACATCCCAAACCGTTTTGCAAGTGTTTTAAAAAGACAAAAGCCCCCTGCAGAAAGTCTGCAGGGGTGTTTTTGCGCTTTCACGTTATTTTTTAGCGACGAGCGACAAACTGGGTGTCAGCATTCTCGTGGGAATGGTTACTGCCGCCAACGCCAAAGGGTACAGATCCCCGAACCGCCTCACCTTTTTCGTGTGCGTTGTTATACCAACATTCGTTCTTTTTTGGGGGTATTTCTTCGCTTTTTTGCTTTTTTGAGAAAAGTTTTTTCAAAAAATTCATCTGTATTCCCTCCTTAAATAATAGTGGTATTTTTATTATAGCACAAACAAATGAAAAATGCAAGGAAAATTTTGAAAGCGCAAAAAGCACCCCCGCAGAAAATCTGCAGGGGTGCTGTATTTGTTATTTTTAGTCAGCGACTATATTACTTTTGCTTAATAGCGGCCTGAGCTGCAGCAAGGCGAGCGATCGGTACGCGGAAGGGAGAGCAAGATACATAGTCGAGGCCGATGCTGTGGCAGAATTCTACGGATGTGGGGTCACCACCGTGCTCACCGCAGATACCAACGTGCAGGTTGGTGTTTACGGGACGGCCGAGGGTGATTGCCATGTTCATCAGCTTGCCGACGCCGGTTTGGTCGAGCTTTGCGAAGGGATCGTTTTCGAAGATCTTTGCATCGTAGTAAGCGGAAAGGAACTTGCCTGCGTCGTCACGGGAGAAGCCGTAGGTCATCTGAGTCAGGTCGTTGGTACCGAAGCAGAAGAACTGCGCTTCCTTGGCG
>JAZRKS010000273.1:0-1960 GCA_045646445.1 Eubacteriales bacterium
TGTGATGTCGGCAGTTCAAATCCCGTTTATTTAGGTAGAGGGCTTGTAGCCTTACTTTCAAAAAAGGAGAAACAAAAATGAAGAAAACATTCAAAATTGCAGTACTTCTTTGCTTGGTTATTTCGATGCTTTTCTCGGCAGTTGCCTGCAAAAAGACACCGTCTCCCCAAGGAACTACCGAGACCACCGAGGCATCTCAAATCCCCGAGGAACCCCAAAAGACCTACCAAGAGGTATATACAGATATCATTTCGCAATACACCGCGCTCTTGACCGCTAAACAAAAAGGCGAGACGCTTGTGGCTCCCAACACCGAAGGTATGGATGCAGATCAAGCTGCTATTGCGCAAACGGTGTTCCATATTGTAGATGGCATGGATGCAAAGTATGTCGAAAAATACGGATACGGCTACAAGGATTGTGACAACAACGGCATTCCCGAGCTCATCCTTTTCCCCGAATTTGGACGTGCCGTTATGGCGCTCTTCACCGTTTCGGGTGGCAAGGCGGTTTTGCTCGCCGCCAACCTAAATGATCCCACCAACGTCTATTTTTCCAACAAAAACATTTACTTTAGCAAAAATGACTGCTTTTTAATGAAGCAAGAGGTAGAAGACGGCAGTATTGAAACAGCTACCTATTCCTATTTCCGCGTAGCGGGAGATAAGCTCGCATACGAGAGCGTTTACGGCCAGGTTTACGATTACGAGAAAAAGGAAATTCTCGAAAACTTCCAAATAGTGAACGGTGAGCGTGTGAGTATCGACCAGGAGGCGTTTATGGAGCTGTGTTTGGAATACACGCGAACAAGCGAGGGCGGTAACGTCGATATTCTCAAATTGCAAGCTCCGCGCATCTATCTCCCCTTGGTAGACCAAGAGAACGGTGATGATCGCCCCGTGGCGGATTTTTCAAGCTATTCCGCCATTATCAAAACTGTAAAGGCGATTTCCGAAGACGATATGTTTGATGCTTTCCACTATCAAGAATGGGAAAACGGAAAATACGATCACCTCTATGCTTGCCCCACCGAAACCGACTTTGATTACTACAACCGCTTTTTATACATCCTTTATCGCGGTAGCTATTCTCCTCTTGGCTATGACGAGATCGACCTCAACGGCGACGGCAAGGACGAATTGGTGTTCCTGACCGAGGATTATACCATTGAAGCGGTTTTCACCCAAAAGAACGGCACCCCCGTTATGCTGGAAACATTGCTACAAAGCGAGGTGGGTTGGTTGGATGAAAACGGTTATATCCACATCGACCGCAGCGATATCAACGAACTCGAATATAGCGTATATAAGGTTACCGCAAACGGCGGCTTTGAGCTTGTTTACGATATTTTTGTATCCGAAAGAGGCGGTCGCTACCTGACCCGAGACGGTAAGAAAGAGCAGATCACTTTTGAAGAATCGCTTGAGATTTACGATGAGTACTGCTGCTATCCCGAAACGGTTGATTCCAACGAATATACAAGAATGGTCTCGGATTTGACCTATACTCCCTTGACCGAGCCCTACCGCGATCCTGTTGAATATGCCGCCCAGGATGGAATCACGTGGATCTTGTCTGCCAATTGGGACGGACCTGCGGGAACGAAAACTTGGTTTATCGCCGGAACCTACGTAACTTTCGAAAACCTAACCGAGGACAGTGTTGACATCAATTTTGAGTATGTTCTCACAAGATACTACCCCGATCCCGATAGAGAAAATCACGGCTTAAGTGAAACCACCGAAAGCTCCCTTAAGGTCACAGCACACCGTGCAAACGGATTTTACTTTGAAGAGGGAAGTATCTGTGGCAGAATCGAATTCTACAATGAATACATTTGGATCATCATTGAGGAAAGCGCCGACGAGCGTTTTCCTGCAGGATACCATTGCTACAGAAAAGATATTATTCTTGCAGATTAAAGCAATCAAATAAAAGAAAAGCGGTGAGCCGAGGCTCA
>JAZRKS010000274.1:0-15777 GCA_045646445.1 Eubacteriales bacterium
AACCGCCTTGTCGGAAACGCCGACGAGCGCGCCGAGCTGATACTGCGTAAGGCCTCTACGCGATCTTAGCTCATGCAGAAAATTACCAAAACTATAGTCTCTCATAATATCCTCCGTCTGCTTGCTGACTATATTATAGCATGAAAGTGTCACTTCTTCAAGGCGGAAGATATCTACCGCAGGTAGAAAAAGAAAGATGGCGTACCCGCTGTATCGCAGGTACGCCAAGGGGTGCTTTTTCTTCAAACGGTCATTTCTTGGTTGCGCATGAGACAAAAATGTCGCAATTTTGTTGTATATCGGACAAATATTGCTATACAAATCAAAAACCGATTGACATGTATTGTTATATATGATATATTTTAAGTATAATTTGTAATGAAATGTGTGTAATGTTTACAAACGGTCTTATTACAAGGCAAAAAACGAAAAACGGAGGTATTTATGAAAGTCAGACAGATCGTTCAGCTTGTTGTGATCGCTATTTTGATTACGGCTCTCGTCATTGGTAACGTTATCGTGCTCGAGCCGCAAATGGCATCCAACATCACGGGCCTTCAGGCACTTTTTGAGGAGGTGTTGGGCTTCCATCCGTTTGCTGTTAACAGCAACACGATCAACGAGGCAAGAAAGGGTGGTCAGGAGCTTTCCGAGCAGATCATCCAAGAGGGAAGCGTTCTCGTTAAAAACAACGGTGCTCTTCCGCTTGCGATCGATACAACAACGCAGGTCAACGTATTTGGCCACGCGGTTATCGACTGGGTATACGGCGGCTCGGGCTCCGGTCAGGTTCTGCCCGAGAACAACAACCCTGCCGAAAACGTCGACCTTTTAAAGGCATTGGAGCTGTATGGAGTTTCCTACAACCAAGACCTGATCTCTATGTATCGCGAGTTCGCCCCCGCATTTGGCGACATTGGCTCTATTAACAACAACTACGACGCTTTCTACCGTCTTGCAGAGCCCGGCATCACCGATACCAAGTTTTATACGTCTGCGCTTTTGGACGGTGCCAAGAGCTACTCCGACACCGCATTGGTTGTAATCGGTCGCCACGCAGGTGAGACCGAGGACCCGACCAGAGTGCAGTACAAGGTCAATGCGGTTCCCGCAATCGACACCGGACGCCACTACCTCGAAATTTCCACCGAGGAAGAGGCATTGCTCAAATACGTTGGCGAAAACTTTGAAACGGTTATCGTTATCGTGAACTCCACCAACGCAATGGAGCTCGATTTTGTAGATACTATTCCCGGTATTGATGCCTGCTTGGTAGTAGGTGCAACCGGCACGCGTGCCGCAAAGGCGATCCCCTCCGTGCTCTACGGTGAGGTTTCTCCTTCCGGTCGCTTTACCGACACCTATGCTTACGATATGGCAAGCAACATCAGCTTTAAGCGCACCAGTGCACAGGGCATCGGTCACTACATGGGTGCCTCCGACATGTACCCCACGGGTGCAGGCAGCAATGCAGGCGGCACTCGCCGTGATGCTCCCGCATTCATCGATTACATCGAAGGCGTTTATCTTGGCTACAAGTGGTACGAGACCGCTGACGTTGAGGGCATTTGGGCAAACTACTCCAGAGAGATCCTTGACGAAGCAGACAACAAGATCACCGTAACGGGTTACGAAAGCGTTGTTCAGTATCCCTTTGGCTACGGTCTTTCCTACACCTCCTTTGAGTGGACGGTAGACGCACTTTCTATTCCCGAAGGTTCCGAGATCAACCGCGAGAGCGAGATCACCATCACCCTGTCTGTCACCAACGTTGGTGAGGTAGCGGGCAAGGACGTTATCGAGGTTTACCTCACCCCCGAATACAAGAGAGGGGAAATTGAAAAGGCACACGTTAATTTGGTTTCCTTTGCAAAAACCGGTGTGATCAACCCCGGCGAAAAGCAGACCCTCACCGTCAGCGTTGACGTTGAAGACCTCGCGTGCTACGATGCATACGACCTCAACAAAAACGGCAACAAGGGCTACGAGTTGGATGCAGGCTCCTATCAGCTCAAGCTGATGACCGACTCTCACAACGTCAAAACCGTTGATTTTGTAGGCGGTGCGAGCGACGTTGCAGGTGTTATTACCTACAATGTATCCCAAACCATCAACTTCTTGGTTGATAGCGTTACCGGCAACCCCGTAACCAACAAGTTTACGGGCGAGGATGCCATCGACGGTGTTAGCCTTGACGGCAGCGATAGCGGTCAGGATATCGGCTTTATCTCCCGTGCGGCATTCCCCGATCCTTACGAGATCGCAGACGTTGCCAACAGAGATATGGCAGATAACGTAAAGGAATTTAACCAATACACCAAGGATCAGGCAAGTGATTGGGATAACGCCGAAACCGATATTTTCGGCAACCCCGTAAACAACAGCTCCGTTACTTGGGGCAAGAGCGCAGGTAAGATCGAATACGAGGGCGTTACCTACAACAAGAGCGGCAACGCATTGATTTATGCAAGCGGCAAGCCCACCGAGCTCGGCTTGTTGCTCGGCTCCGATTACAACCACCCTCTGTGGGATGTTGTTCTTTCCCAAATCACCTTTAGTGAGGCGGTAGAGCTCATTCACGCAGGTAACTTTGGTAACGCACCTCTGCCCTCTGTCGGCAAGCCCAAGCTCACCGACCACGATGGCCCCTCTCAGGTTCGTTCCTTTAACGCAGGCTCCCAACGCGGAACAGGCTTCCCCTGCACCACCGTACTGGGTCAAACCTGGAATCAATCCTTGGCTTATGGCTTTGGTATCAACTACGGTAAGGAAATGGGCGTTCAAGGTATCGCAATGGACGGTACCTACGGCTTTGGCGCAAACCTGCACCGCAGTGCGTGGGGCGGCCGTAACTACGAGTACTTCTCCGAGGATGGCTTCCTTGCAGGCACCATGCTTGCCGAGCAGGTGCGCGGACTGACCAACACGGGTAAGTACTGCTACCTCAAGCACCTTGTTCTTTACGAGACCGAGCACGAGCGCGATTCGATGTACACCTGGTGCACCGAGCAGGCTCTGCGCGAAATTTACCTCAAGCCCTTTAAGAAGGCCATTCAAGATGGCGGATGCGTAGGTATCATGTCCTCCTACAACCGCATCGGCAACGTTTGGACGGGCGGTAGCGAAGCGCTCATTCAGGGTGTTATCCGCGATGAGCTCGGCTTCAAGGGCACTGTCGTTACCGACTACGTTGACGGCTGGTCCCGCGAATATATGTCTATTGAAGATGCAGTCCGCGCAGGCGGCGACATCAACCTCGGTCAAAGAACCAACGTGCTTGATACGGGCTTTAATGCAACCAACCGCATTCAAAACCAAGCACGCGAGGTTTGCCACCACGTTTTGTATATGTTCCTCAGCCCCCTTTATGCAAACAATGAATACAACGAAAACGAAGACGTAGAGCAAATCACCGTAGGCGCGGTTATCGAGCCCTGGATCTGGTGGAAGCTTGCTCTGATCGATTTGGATATCATCGTTGGTGTTGGCTGCGTATATTGGCTGTACTTCATTTTCCGCAAGGTTGTTTTAAACCGCAGAAAGAAGAGAGCCGCGCTTGCCGAGGAGGCAACCCCCGCAGATGCGGAAAACGAAAAGAAGGGAGGAGCGGAAGCATGAAAAAGAAAATTGCAAAGATTATTGAAATCGTTTTACTGCTTGCAGGTATTCTTGCAACCGTAGCAGTCGTTATTGCTATCCCGCTCAAGTCCTACAAGGAATACGCAAAGTATTTTGCGTGGATCGAGGAAATGAATAAGCCGGAGCAAAAGCCGGTTTTGGAATCTCTCAGCATTCAACTCAAGGATGGCGTCAAATATTTTAAAAATGATTTGGCAGACCCCAAAGCAAGTGACTTTATCGTAAAGGCGAATTACACTCTTGACGGTGTACCTTACAGTGAGGACATCCCGGAAAACAAGTTCGAAATTACCGTAGCTCCCGACTTTTATGCGGTCGGCGGCGATATAAAGATCACTTACAAGGGCAAGACCGAAGTGTTTGCCGTTGAGCTGATTCCCGTAAAGATCGAAACACTCAGCATTACGCAAAATCCCTATACCGTTACCTACCAGATCGGTGCAACCTTCGATGTGAACGGCTTGATCATCAGTGCGGTTTACAATGATGGCTCCACAAAGGTCATTCCCGCCGAAAAGTATGAGGTGGATACACAAACACAGCTTGCCCTTGCCAACAGTTCTGTTACCGTCGGTTATACCGAGGGTGACGAGACCAAGACCGTAGCGGTTCCGATCCGTGTTGTAGAGGTTCTTGATAACGGCGCCGTAACCAAATTGATTTTGGCAGGAAATGCCTTTGTTGCAGCCGGAGATAAGCTCTCCAACGCGCAAATGGAGATCAATGCAGTTTACGAAAGTGGCAACCGTCTGCCTCTTGATAGAGCAGAGTATACCGTTTCCGGAGGCAATACGGTTGCTATGCTCGGTCGGGCATACACCGTTTCGGTATCTTACATTGAAAACTCCGAAATCTCTATTTCAACGGGTGTTATCGTTCGTGCAACCGCGCAGGGCGAGGATGCTACCATTGTTGGCGGTAAGAAGAATCAAGAAGCGGAATACGCAGTTGTGGATGGCGCAATCGTTTCCCTTGGCAAAAACACCGGCTTTGCGGGAGATTTTTCCAAATCCGTTTTCAACGGCAACGAGGGTTCTGTTACCTTTAAGCTGATTTCCGAATCTGATGTTGTCGGCAGCTTTATCCTGCGTTGCGCAAATAGCTATTGCTGTTATGCAAACGGTACAGATGCCTCAGGTGGATACGTGATGAAGCCTTTGCAGATCAACACCATTTTGGATATGTTTGTAAACGGCAAGGAGGTTGCCATTCCCGATACCGTCGTGCTCAAGGGCTCGGGCCCCTCTAGCAATATGGCTGCATTGTATAACATCTATTACGAGGTTCTTTTCGAAAACATTGCGCTTGAACCGGGTGAAAACACAATCAAGCTCAAGTTTAAGAATAGCAGTGCCGGTGCAACAAACGTTTGGGGCGAGTCTCCCTCCACGCTGAACATTGATTGCGTAAGCTTTGAGGCTGTCGGCAACGAAATCCCCGATGATCTCGTCATCGAAAAGATCGCCATTTCTACCAACTATCAAATTAAGGTAAATCAACGCTTCGACCTAATCAAGCCCACCGTCTACGCCGTTCTTGCCGACGGCACCAGAGTCAGAGCCGACCAAAGCCTCTTTGACTTTACGGTAAGTGGTGGTGACGCGGGCGATATTCGTATCGCGTACGGAAAATACACGATCACGGCAACGCTCAAATCCAACCCGAGCGTAAGCACAAGCATGGAGTTTGAGTCTATCGGCGTTAAGATTCTTGAAGCGAGTGTTGAACAAGATGGCGATAAGGTTTACTACGTCTTTAAGGGCACCTATTACGGCTGCACCGCAGAGGATCTGCAATTCTTTGACGAATCCAAGGTTTATGATTTAATTACCGAGATGACAGACAAAGAGATCGTGTTAAAGATTGACGTTACCTTGCTCCCTGCGGGAACTAAAATTTATCCGCACTTGAACGTTCGCGGAGTCAATTATTATAACGGTGAAAACGAAAACGGTGACATTAAGGGCTATGATTTGATGTTCACCAACAACCAACAAGTTATCCTGAACGGTCAGGTTTACCAGCTCGTAAGAGATTACAGTATGCCTACCCTCCAGATTACCGCAGCTCCCGCAAACGAATAACACGATTTTTAAAGCCTCAACTCTTTTGGGTTGGGGCTTTTTGTATCCGCGCATCTTTTCTCTTGCAATCTGTAAAAAAATGTGATATAATGATATAAGATACCAACAAACGGAGGTGCCAACATGAAAGCAAATGAGCAAATTCAAAAATTAACGCGCGCACAAAAGGCGGCGCTCCTGCAGGGCAAGACTGTGTGGACGACCTATTCCTTTGCGCACGCCGATATTCCCGAAATCTTTTTGTCCGATGGCCCTCACGGCCTGCGTAAGCAGGCGGGAGCTGCCGACCATCTCGGCTTGAACGCATCTGTTCCCGCAACCTGTTTCCCAACTGCTGCGAGCATGGCGAACTCTTGGAATTTGGAGCTTGCCGAGGAGCTTGGTCGCGCATTGGGCGAGGAAGCGGCGGCAAATGACGTGCACGTTCTTCTCGGCCCCGGTTTGAACATTAAGCGCAGTCCTCTTTGCGGTCGCAACTTTGAATATTTCTCCGAGGACCCCTATCTTGCCGGCAAAATGGCGGCGGCATACATCAAGGGCATTCAGGCAAACGGTGTTGCGGCTTGCCCCAAGCACTTTGCCGTTAACTCGCAGGAGCTGCGCCGCATGGCAATGAGCTCGGTTCTTGACGAGCGCACCTTCCGCGAAATCTATCTTACAGGCTTTGAAATTGCAATCAAAGAGGGCAAAGCCAAAAGCATTATGTCCTCTTACAATATGATAAACGGCACTTACGCCAACGAAAACGCGCACCTGCTCACCGATATTCTGCGCGATGAATGGGGCTTTGAGGGCTTTGTTGTTACCGACTGGGGTGCAGATAACAACCACACCGAGGGTGTGAGAGCGGGCTCCAACCTTGTTATGCCGTCTCCCGGTCCTGACTGTGCACAAGGACTTCTGCGCGACCTTGCAGATGGCAAAATCGAAGAGAGCGTTATCGATGCACGCCTTGAGGAGTTGCTTGACGTTGTTAACTCCACCACCGAGGCGGTTGCAAAAGCCCCCAAGACCTTTGACGCTGATGCGCATCACAATCTTGCAAAAAAATGTGCCGCCGAGAGCATCGTGCTCTTGGAGAACGACGGCATTCTGCCTCTTGCCAATGATGCAAAGGTAGCCGTTATCGGAGACTTTGCAAAAGCACCGCGCTACCAAGGTGCAGGCTCCTCGCAGGTCAACCCCACCAAAATCGATAATCTTTACGATTGCCTGCTTGCGGCAGGTGCTGAAATTACCGCATACGCCCAGGGCTTTAACCGTCGCAATCCATATCCCGATCAAAAAATGATCGACGACGCGGTTGCGGTGGCAAAGAATGCCGATACGGTTCTTTTGTGTGTTGGTCTTGATGAAATTCTCGAGTCCGAGGGTATGGACCGTTTGCATATGGAGCTCAGCGCATCGCAGCAAGCGCTTATCAAAGCGGTGTGTGAGGTCAATGCCAACGTTGTTCTCGTTCTTTCGGGCGGAGCGCCCTTCGTTATGCCCCAAAAGGGAACCTACCGTGCCGCCATCCACGGCTATCTTGGTGGTCAAGCGGGCGCGGGGGCTATGGCAGATGCCATTCTCGGCAAACTCAACCCCTCGGGCAAGCTCAATGAAACCTGGCCCCTCTCTTTGGAGGACGTTTCCGCAACGCCTTATTTTCCGAGTAAAGAACGCACCGCCGAATACCGCGAGGGACTTTACGTTGGTTACCGCTATTTTGAGAGTGCGAGCGTTCCCGTGCGCTATCCCTTTGGCTACGGCTTGAGCTATACCAACTTTGCCTATAGCGATATAAAGGTGAGCGATAAATCCGTTAGCGTAACCGTTACCAACGTGGGCGAGCGCGACGGCGCCGAGGTGGTACAGCTCTACGTTTCTTGCGAGGATAGTAAGATCTACCGCCCCGAAAAGGAGCTCAAGGGTTTCCAAAAAGTATTCCTCGTGGCAGGCGAGAGCCAACGCGTGACCATCGATTTTGACGACAAGACCTTCCGTTACTTTGACACCGCCGACAACGCGTGGGCGGTGGAGGATGCCGACTATGATATTTGCATTGCAAGGAACGCACACGAGGTCGCCCTCTCGGGTGTGCTGCACGTATCCGGCAAAAAAGAGACCGATAACGCACCTGCGTGCTACAAAAACGTGGATATTAAGAATGTGACCGATGTTGATTTTGAGGCGCTTTTGGGTCACGAAATTCCCGATGGCAAGTGGAGCGGTGAAATTACCGAAAACGATGCGCTGTGTCAGCTTTACTATGCAAAGGGCGCATTTGCACGCTTCCTCTACCGTGTCCTGACCTCTATCAAGGAGAAGGCGGACGCCAAGGGAGAGCCGAATTTGAACATCATGTTCATTTACAACATGCCCGTTCGTGCAATGGCAAAATTCTCCAACGGAATCGTATCCAAAAAGATGACCGAGGATATCCTATTTATGATCAACGGCCATTTCTGGCGCGGACTTGGCAGACTGATTGTGGATTTCTTTAAAAATTTGAAAAAAGCTTCTGCGTTTAACAAAGCGCTCAAAGAGGCAGATGATCAATAAACCTTTGAATGATTAAAATGATGACTATGAAATATGACTATCTAATCGTTGGTGCCGGATTGTTTGGTGCTACCTTTGCCCAAAAGGCAAGGGAGGCGGGCAAAACGGTGCTGGTTATTGACAAACGCCCTCACGTAGGCGGCAACATTTACACCGAGGAGATCGAGGGCATTCAAGTGCACAAATACGGTGCGCACATCTTTCACACCAACGACCGTCGCGTGTGGGAGTACGTCAACCGCTTTGCCGAGTTCAATCGCTATACCAATTCGCCTATGGCAAATTATCACGGCGAGCTTTACTCCTTGCCCTTTAACATGCTCACCTTTAACAAGATGTGGGGCGTTGTAACTCCCGACGAGGCAAAGGCAAAGATTGAGGAACAAAAATGCGAGAGCGGTGTTGGCGAGCCCCAAAACCTAGAGGAGCAAGCTATCAGCTTGGTGGGCACCGACATCTACGAAAGGCTGATCAAGGGGTACACCCAAAAGCAATGGGGAAGACCCTGCCAAGAGCTCCCCGCGTTTATCATCAAACGCTTGCCCGTTCGGTTTACCTATGACAACAATTACTTCAACGCACTCTATCAGGGCATTCCCACCGACGGGTACACCGCAATGGTAGAAAAGATGCTTGAGGGCATTGAAGTTCGCCTTGGTGTTGATTATCTTGAGGAACGCGATGCGTATAATAATATCGCCGGTAAGGTCGTTTATACGGGAGCACTCGATGCTTACTTTGATTACTGCTACGGACCTCTGAACTACCGCAGTATTCGGTTTGAGAGTGAGGTGCTTGACACCGACAACTATCAAGGCAACGCGGTCATCAACTATACCGATGCCGAAACGCCCTACACGCGCATCATCGAGCACAAGCACTTTGTGTTTGGCACGCAACCCAAAACGGTCATCTCGCGCGAGTACAGTCAAGAGTGGACGCTCGGCATAGAGCCTTACTATCCCATCAATGATGAAACCAACAATGCGCTTTGCGAAAAATACAAGGCGTTGGCACAAAAAGAGGAAAAGGTCATTTTTGGCGGTCGCCTTGGGCAATACCGCTATTATGACATGGATGCGGTGATACTGTCCGCAATGGATGCCGCAGAAAGAGAGTTTGTATGAACCAAAAATTATTAACAGTTACAGTACCTTGCTACAACTCCGAGGCGTATATGAGAGGCTGTGTCGACAGTCTTCTTGTCGGTGGTGAGCGCGTAGAGATCATCATCATTGACGACGGCTCTACCGATGCCACGGGCGCGATTGCCGATGAATACGCAAGTGCTTACCCCACCATCGTCAAGGTTATTCACCAAGAGAACGGCGGACACGGTGAGGGCATCAACCAAGGCGCAAAGCACGCCACGGGCATCTATTTTAAGGTGGTCGACAGCGACGACAAGATGAGCGAGGATTTTCCTGCTTTCCTTGATGCACTCGAGGCTTGTGAGCGCGAGGGTGGCGTTGATATGGCAGTGACCAACTATTATTACGTTCACACCGACGGTGTGGGTGACCGTTCCATCGACTATTCAAGCGTTCTTCCAAAGAACCGCATTTTTGAGTGGAGGGATACCAAGCGCTTCCGCCTGCACCAAATGCTCACCATTCACTCCAGCACCTTCCGCACATCTTTGGTCAAGGCGTGGGACGAGCCCCTGCCGCGCAAGGTGTTCTATGAGGATAACCTCATGATTTGCAAAACCCTGCCGCGCGTAAAGAGGATGTATTATTTTCCGCACGATCTTTACCGCTATTGGATCGGTCGACCCGACCAATCGGTGCAAGAGGCGGCGGTCATTAAGAGATACACGCATCAGCTGCTTGTCAGCGAAAAGAGCTTTATTGCCTGTGATCTCGATAACATCACAGAGCCGATGCTCAAGAAATATCTCAAGCACGAGCTGTTTATGCTCTTTGGCATTGCCGTTATGTTCGCGCGCTTGAACAAGAGCGACGAGGCAGATGCCAATCTTGAACAGATGTGGGCAAATTGCAAAAAGCACAATCTCAAGTGGGGCAGACACTACCGCAACCGCACCCCTCTTGCCATTATTTGCATGAAGGGCAAATTCGGTCGCTCCGTAGCGATTTTCTTCTATCGAATTGCCAACAAGATTGTTAGATTCAATTAAAAAAACAACCGCACACAAAACCGTGTGCGGTTGTTTTCTATTTTGTTTGTTATGCTTCTTCAACCTTGTTCTCGTTATTCTTGGCATCGTTGAAAACAATTTTGTTTACAATAAAGAATACCACCATCGAAATGCCGCCGTTGAGAACGGTGGTTCCAATGTTATAGAGCCAACCGGGAACAAAGCTGCCCGCAACCGCAACCCAAATGCAGTTGATGGAGTTGACTACGCAGGTAACCACGCAAAACGCCAAAAGATACCAAGCGCCTTGGTAAAGCATATTGCCGTTGCTGCGGAAGACGTATTTCCTTTGAATAAAGAAGTTAATGACCTCGCCGATCACCATAGCGATCATGTAAGCGGTAAAGTAAGAAAGACCGCCTTGATCGGCACCGTAGCCGATGATGTACCACTTAAACTCGATTCCAAAGAGTGTCAAATCGATGCCGGGGAAGCCGAAATCGCGGTTGCCCATAAAGGCAAATGCCGCAGGCAAAAAGGTCAGTATCAGGTATTTGAAGATTGTAATCAGATTACTTACGAGGAAAAAAAGTCCGCCCTCGCGCACCCATACCGAAAGCTTGGGATGCTTTTCTACAAAGTTGGACCACAGCTGCTTGATTTTTTGCATACGACACCTCCAAAAGGTTTTATGCATCTATTATACCATATATTTCTAATAAAAGAAAGACCTTTTTTTCAAAAAGTGCATTTTTCTCAAAAAAACAAAAGAGCGTCCGTGCAAAACGGACGCTCTGCTTGTGTTTTATTTTTTTGAGCCTTCAAGCATTTGTGCTTGTTCCAATTTATCAACATCTTCTGCGGGAACGGATGTCTCTTCAACCGCATCAACCGTTTCGGTCGTTTCAACCGCTTCGGTCTCCTTCGGTTTTGAGAACCAATCGAGGAACATACCAACCAAAAACCCCATAATGATGACCGCCAAAACACCTACGAGGTAGGCAATAAAGGTGGCCTCAAAGGTGCCGAAAATATCAATAAAGTAGATGGAATAGTCGCCGTACATATCCATGCCGAAGTTCCCAAGGTGGAAACACCAGTTCAGGAATACGCCAAAGCCGATGGCGGTGTAAATGAATACAATGGCTTTGCCGAGGTTTTCCCAACCCAATTTTACCTTGTTTGCCAAAATGAGATAAAAGCCGTAAAGAGCCATAGTCAGGTGACATACCGCCTCACCGATGTGAATAAAGGTTGCCGTGTAGTTGTGGCTCATAAAGTAGGAGGCACCCGGGCTGATGTAGAGAGCGAGGAACATACCAAACCCCAAAAAGGCAATGGCACAGTAAGCAAAGTCTTTAATCTTTTCGCTCATAAAGGGCGTGAGAAGAATGACGGTGCAAATAAAGGGGCTGATGTTTTCCAAGGTCATAAAGCCGTCCTCAAGCCAACCGCGCTCGTATGCCGCATAGTTCCAACAAAAGAAACAAATTGCGCATACAATAATGAACAGGGTGTTGATAATGGGGTTGTTTAGCTTTTCGCGAAAATAGCACAGCAAAAACAGACCCACAAAAAAGACCAGCGAAAGCGCGCCGAGCATTTGCATCATGTGCATAGTTTATCCCCTCCCGCGCTCCTTGTCGTTCTCGTTCTTGTCTTGGTTGTTGTCATCGTCCTTCTTGTCGTCTTCATCCTTTTTGTCTTCTTCGACTTCCTCTTTTTCAACGACCTCAACGGTAGCATCGCCAAACCAACCGTCTACCCAACCAACGGGCCATTCCTCATAGGGCAGGGTGGTTTTGATAACGAGATTTTGGCAACCCTTGAATGCGCCTTCCTCAATGATGAGCAGGCTTTCGGGCAAAAAGACCTCGGTCAGCTCTGTGCAGCCGGCAAAAGCACCTGCCGAAAGGGTAGTCATACCATCGGGCAGAACAACCTCTGTCAGTGCCGTGCAACCTTCAAACGCACCTGTCGAAATGGTCAAAAGACCTTCGTTCAGCACCAGAGTCTCCAGAGCGGTACAGCCGCGGAACGCGCCTGCGCCAAGATAGATAACGGTTTCGGGAACTTCGATTTCGGTCAGCTTGGTGCAGTTTGCGAATGCCTCCGCGCCAATGGAATACAGACCGTCCAGCAAATAGACCTTTGTGATTTCGGTTTGATTTGCAAATACTTTATCGCGAATACCGAGCACCTTTTTCTCATCGTGGTAAGCGCCCAAGTAGATCTCACCGCGCAGGTGAGGGAACGCGCCGATGATTTCAGTAAAGTTTCGGTTTTCACTGTCGGCGTAAATAATGCCCGCGGTGGTTTCGTATTCCCAAACCGCCTCTATCACAATATCTCTTGTAATGCGACGGTAGGAGGCGCTCCATCCACGCAAAAAGGCGCCTTCCTTAACAACCGACGGGGGAATTGCATCCTGACCTTGCATAACGCGTTGCTCCAAGGAGCCGCCAAGCAAGGTGCCGCCGTCCAGCTCAAAGCGAACGGTGTAGGTCTTTTTGCCATCCAAAAAGATGAGCATTAAGAGCACCGCAATGAGCAAAAACAAAACGCCAAACACAATAATGATCTTGAGCTTGCCTGTATGTGTATTCTTCATTATATATCATTCCTTTCAAAGTATTTTTTTTATTGTAACACAAACAGTTGAACGATTTGTGAATGTTTTGTTAACGGGAACAAAAAAGGGGGTTTTCCGACAAAAAAAACGAGCAAAAAATTTTGGAATTTTTGTTGACAAATAGGCACTCTTGTGCTAAAATTGTGGGGTGCGCAAAAAAATGGCGTTTTTTAATGCATAATTTTGATTGGAAAGGGAACGGTATGGAACTTTCAATTTTGATTGCCGCCGCCACTTGTCTGGCGATGATTGCAGCGGTGCTCTTTTTTCCAAAAGTGAAGATTGGTCGGTTTTCGCTCGGCTCTTATTGGGTGGTAACGGTTGTGGGTGCCATTCTGTTGTTGCTTGTGGGCGCGGTAGATGCCGGTGACGTTGGTGCGGCTCTTGTTGCCGATACTGCCATCAATCCCCTCAAAATTCTCGTTTTGTTTATTTCCATGACGGTGCTCTCTATCTTTTTGGATGAGCTTGGATTCTTCCGCTATCTTGCAAGTGTTACCTTGCACAAAGCAGGGCACAGCCAAATGCGACTGTTCCTTATTTTGTATGTGACCGTATCGGTGCTGACCGTGTTTACGTCCAACGATATTATCATTCTATCCTTTACCCCTTTTATTTGCTACTTTGCAAAAAACGCGCACATCAGCCCCATTCCGTATCTTGCGGCAGAGTTTGTGGCGGCAAACACGTGGAGCATGGAGCTTATCATCGGCAACCCCACCAACATCTATTTGGTAACGGCGGCAGGCGGCAACTTTGTTTCCTACGTTGCCATTATGATGATCCCAACCCTCGTTTCGGGATTGGTTGCATTCGGCTGTCTGTATCTGCTCTTTCGCAAAAAGCTTTCCGAGCCCATTGAGGCAACTTCCGAGGACGTTAAAATTGAAGACCGCCTTTCCTTAACCGTTGGTCTTGTTCATCTTGGCGTGTGCACGTTCCTGCTTGCCATTGGCTCGTATATTGGGCTTGATATGTGGTTGGTATCCCTTGTTGCGGCGTTGAGCTTGCTGACCTTTACCGTTGTGTTGTCGGTTATTCGCAAGCAAGCCCCCACCCATACAACCGCTTGTCTCAAGCGCGCACCGTGGGAGCTGATCCCCTTTATTCTCTCCATGTTCGTGGTGGTAGAGGCCCTGCACACCAACGGTGTGACCGATTTTATCTACGGTATGCTGAACAATTCGGCATCTGTTTGGAGCTATGGCATCACCTCGTTTTTGTCGGCAAACCTCATCAACAACATTCCCATGAGCGTTTTGTATTCCGCCATTCTTTCGGGTGGCGCGACCGATGCGGCGGTATATGCCACCGTTGTTGGTTCTAACTTGGGAGCCTGCCTTACCCCTATCGGCGCACTCGCAGGCATTATGTGGAGCTCGATTCTCAAAGAACACGACCTAAAATTCGGATATGCAGATTTTCTCAAGATCGGCACGACCGTAGCCGTCCCCTCACTCGTAGCAGCACTCGGAACGCTGTCCTTGGTATTTTAACAAAACAGAAAAGGCACCCGTGTGGGTGCCTTTTGTTTTTCTTTTAAAAATGAAAGGTATAATTTTGCCTGCCGTCTTGAAAAGCAACAGCAAACATGTTATAATGAAAGCAGAAGGGGCGGTGAAGGGATTGCTTGATGCTTTGTTTAAAATTGTCTTTTTTTTATTTCTTGCGGTATTTGACTGGGGTATGATATATATGATAGCTCCCTATAACCCCAACAGACCTGATTCCGAATTTGTTGCTATTCCCGGCAAAATAGTTGCAAAAGTTTTGCTCCCTAAAAGAAATCCATATCTCAAATACGTTAAGGTAAAGGATAGGAACAAAGTGTGGATGCCTGCGTTGATTGCATATATTCTTTTGGCGCTTGTGTTGGTTGCATCACTTGTTTTGGTTCTCTTGCCGCCTATGCCCTGCGAGGTAGTTGATATTCCTGTGGGGAGGCGCGGGGCGACGGTAACTGTTGCTACATATAACGAAAAAATTCCGCTTTTATCTGTTTGGCTGTTCTGTATTGCAGAATTTCTGTGCATTCTCATTCCGTGCTTTGTTGGATTGCTTCGAATGAAAAAGGAAACGGTTCGCAGCAAGATCGGATTTGCCCTTATCATCTTACTGCTTTTGTTTATGGCAGGATGGTTTATTGTAAAATTGATATAAGAAAAGGCACCCGTGTGGTGCCTTTTTTATGTTTATGTAACGGATCAACCAATGTTAGGCAGACTTGCTGCTGCGATGGATTGACCAACGCGGCGGCTGCTTTCGTCGGGCAGGTGAATGGTGATCTTTTCTGCCAGCTCGGGGAACTCGACTTCAAGTACCTTTTGCGCGTTTTGGAACAGGATGTTTCCGCCCTCGCCCGAGGATACGCGACCCATCAGGAGAACGTGCTTGATATCATAGAACAGAGCGTAGTAAGCAACGGCATAGCCGAAGTAAACGCCAATGGTCTCATAAATCTTTGCGGCTCTTTCGTCGCCCTCTGCCATCAGCTTTTGTACTGCCTTCAGCTTTTCTGCGGGGGATGCATTCTCGTCAAGCTCAATGCCTGCTGCAGGAGCAAGCTTGATAACGGAATCTTGAGAGAAGTACTTAACGCCACAGCCGTAGTCGCCCGACCACTCGTCAACCATTGCATTCTTGTTGTAGTCTGCGGGAACGAATGCGAGCTCGTTGAGCCAACCGGTAATGTTACCGTTGCCGTCAACGTATCCGCCTGCTTCACTTGTACCCATAGCAACGCCAAGAACGTTGTTGTCGTCAAGGTCCATAGCTCC
>JAZRKS010000275.1:0-3795 GCA_045646445.1 Eubacteriales bacterium
ACCCCAACATCGAGGTGGTCGAGGAGGAGGTTTCCTCTCTCGAGGAGGGTGTCGTCACCGTCATTGCTACGGGACCTCTGACCTCGGATGCTATGGCGCAGTTTATTAAGGACGGTCTTGGCTGTGGCAATCTGCATTTCTTTGATGCCGCCGCGCCTATCGTCGATGCCGCCACCATCAACATGGATATTGCCTTTTTCGCATCCCGTTACGATAAGGGAGACGCGGATTATATCAACTGTCCCATGAACCGTGAGCAATACGATGCCTTTTGGCAGGCACTCACAACCGCCGAGGAGGCACAGCTCAAGGAGTTTGACAAGGAAAGCCAAAAGAACGTTAAGGTTTTTGAGGGATGCATGCCCGTTGAGGTCATGGCGAAAAGAGGATACGAGACCTTGTGCTACGGACCTCTCAAGCCTGTGGGACTCATCGATCCGCGCGTGGGCGAGGAATCCTTTGCAGTGGTTCAGCTTCGCAAGGAGAACCGAGAAGGAACCATGTTCAACCTCGTCGGCTTCCAAACGCACTTGACCTTCCCCGAGCAGAGAAGGGTGTTCCGCATGATCCCCGGTCTTGAGAATGCAGAGTTCTTGCGCTATGGCGTTATGCACCGCAACACCTACCTCAACTCTCCCGGCATGCTTGATAACACCTATGCAATGAATGCACGACAAAACGTATTCTTCGCAGGTCAAATGACAGGTGTTGAGGGCTACGTCGAATCTGCAGGCAGCGGACTGCTCGCAGGCATCAACGCAGCTAAGCGCGCGCTTGGGCAGGACAAGCTCATTCTTCCCCCCGAAACCATGCTCGGCGCTATGGCAGATTACATCAGCCGCGGCGGTGTGGGTGACTTTGCACCGATGAATGCAAACTTTGGCATTGTAACTCCCCTTGGCTACCGTGTTAAGGGCGGCAAGGTCGCAAAAAATGAAAAACTCGCAGAGCGTGCACTCGCCATTGTTGACGAGGTTGTGAAAACGCTCTGACAAATATCGAAAAAATCTACAAAGGAGGTGCAATATGGCAATCACTCTCGACGTTCTGCAAGAACGCATCGGTTACCGCTTTGGTAACGTCAGCTATTTAGAGCGTGCTCTCACACACTCGTCCTATTCCAACGAGACGGGCGCGCGCAATCACCATCTGCTCTGCAACGAGCGGTTGGAATTTTTGGGAGATTCCGTGCTCTCCTTGGTGGTCAGCAATTATCTCTATACACATTTTTCCGAATACCCCGAGGGCACGCTTACGCGCATCCGCTCGTCGGTAGTATGCGAGGCAGCTTTGGCGTCCTTTGCCGAAAAAATCGGACTTGGCGAATTTTTAATGCTCGGTCGCGGTGAGGCGCAAAACGGCGGTGCAGAAAAGCCCGCCATTCTGGCAGATGCCTTTGAGGCACTTCTCGCTGCCATCTATTTGGATGCAGGGGCAGAGGATGCCATGCAATCGGTGGCATCCTTCCTGTTGCCTATGGTCAAGTCTGCCATTGATGCTTTGCCCGAAGTGGGAGACGTGCGTATCGACAGTAAGTCGCGCTTGCAGGAGTTCATTCAGCAAGACCGCGAGCAAAAAGAGGTGCTCGAATACCGTCTGGTAGGCGAGAGCGGTCCCGACCACAACAAGACTTTTACGGTCGACGTTTATCTTGGTGCAAACTGCATCGGCAGTGGCAAGGGGCACTCCAAAAAAGCAGCCGAGCAAGCCGCCGCAAAGGCAGCACTCTCGCTGTTTGGCCTTATTTGATATGCGCCACGTTAACATTCCCGTCTTTATTCCGCATTTGGGCTGTCCCAACCAATGCGTCTTTTGCAATCAGCGCTCTATTTCCGAGCACAAGGATTTTTGCGAGGAAAGCGTCAGAGACGAAATCGAGCAGGTTTTATCCACTCTTTCCCCCGCGGACAAAGCCGAAATTGCCTTTTTCGGTGGCTCCTTTACGGGCATTGACCGCAATTTGATGTGCCGCCTTTTGGATTTGGCACAAACCTATGTCAGAGCCGGCAGAGTAGTAGCTATCCGTCTTTCTACAAGACCCGACTACATCGATGGGGAGATTTTGTCCATTTTGTCGCGGTATTCTGTCAAGACCATCGAGCTGGGGCTGCAGAGTATGGACGATGCTGTGCTCTTGGCTTGCCGCCGCGGTCACACCGCAAAGCAAGCCGAGGTAGCTTGCCGTGCCGTAGTGGATGCAGGATTTTCGCTTGTGGGGCAAATGATGATAGGACTTCCGGCATCAACGCCCGAGAGCGAGATGCTGACGGCTCAAAAAATTTATGAAGTGGGAGCATCCGCCGTGCGGATTTATCCCACCGTCGTGTTTTACGATACGCCTTTGTGCGAAATGGCACAACACGGGCTCTATGCACCGATTTCTGTCGATGAGGCAGTCGAACGTACCGCACCCGTGTTGCAATTCTTTCGCGCGCGCGCGCTCCCGTGCATACGCGTAGGGCTGTGTGCAACCGAAAGCTTAACCTCGCCCGATGCCGTTTATGCAGGGCCCAACCATCCCGCCCTTGGCGAGATGATTCTTGGCGAATGTCTCTACCAAAAAGTCAAAGAGACGGTTCTGCAAGCGGGGCTTGCAGGGCAGGGTATTATTTTGGAGGTTCCCCCCAAGGAGCTCTCCGCCACCGTCGGTCAGCACCGACGCAACATTGAAAAATTACAACGCGAAACGGGAGTTACCGTTCACCGCGTAGTCGCTTGTGAGAGCCAAGCGGAATGCCGTGTGCGTCCGCACTCTCAAAAAACGGTTTAGGAGGATAGTGACAGTGTACTTAAAGTCATTGGAAATGCAGGGCTTCAAATCTTTCCCCGATAAGACCAAGCTCGTGTTTGAAACAGAAACAAAGGTCGATCTTATCAACGAGGGTGGTAACGGAAGCCACGGCGTTACGGTCATCGTAGGCCCTAACGGATCGGGTAAATCGAATATCGCCGACGCTATGCGTTGGGTACTTGGTGAAATCTCGTCCAAGAGCCTGCGTGGTAGCAAAATGGAGGACGTTATCTTTGGCGGTGCCGACAGCCGTCGCCCCATGGGATACGCCGAGGTATCGGTCACCTTCGATAACCGCGGAGAATTTGCAAAATTGGATTGCCCCTACGATGAGGTTACGGTCACCCGCCGTTACTATCGCTCGGGCGACAGTGAATACTTCATCAACCGCAAGGGCGTGCGCCTGAAGGATATTTACGAGCTCTTTATGAATACGGGTGTTGGCCGTGACGGTTATTCCATCATCGGTCAGGGACGTATCGCCGAGATGGTATCCCGTAAGAGCGAGGAACGCCGCAGCGTGTTTGAGGATGCTTCGGGTATTGCAAAATACCGCTATAAAAAGAACGAGGCAGAGCGTAAGCTCAAGGCAACCGAGGACAATATGATGCGCGCCAACGATATCTTCCTTGAGGTATCGGCACAGGTAGGACCTTTGCAAAAAGAGGCGGAGAAAGCCAAAAAGGCAATTGAGCTGATGGAGAACAAAAAGCGCGCTGATGTCAGTCTGTGGTTGTACGACACCGAAAAGCTGCACGACGAGCTTGCTGCAGCCGACGAGGCAATGAAGCGTGCTACCTTCGATTTGCAAATGGCAGAGGACTCTATTCAGTCTCTCGAAGCACAAAATGCAAAATTGTTTGAAGCATCGCAGAGCAGCAAGAAGGAATCCGAAGAGCTCTTGACGCAGATTCGCGAGCAAACCGAGCGTTGCCACCAATTGGAGAGCGAATATCGCGTAGCCGAGAACACCATCTCGCACGCAAAAGAACTCATCGCTGCAA
>JAZRKS010000276.1:0-2941 GCA_045646445.1 Eubacteriales bacterium
GGATTCGGGGTGAACGCCTGTGTTATCGAAAATCTCCTTACCACCGGGAACACGCAAAAAGCCTGCTGCCTGCTCGTATGCCTTGGCACCGATGCGCGGAACTTTTAAAAGTTGTGCGCGGTTGGTGAACTCACCGTTCTCTTCGCGGTACTTAACGATGTTGCGCGCAGAGGTGATATTGATACCCGAAATGTAGGAAAGGAGCGAATAAGATGCGGTATTGATATCAACGCCTACAGCGTTTACGCAATCCTCAACAACGCCTCCGAGGGCTTCGTCAAGGCGTGCCTGCTTCATGTCGTGCTGATACTGACCAACACCGATGCCCTTGGGGTCAATTTTGATAAGCTCTGCGAGCGGGTCCTGCAGACGGCGCGCAATAGAAACTGCACTTCTCTGCATAACGTCGAACTCGGGGAACTCTTCAGCCGCGAGCTTGGATGCCGAGTAGATGGATGCGCCTGCCTCGCTGACAACGATATATTTGGTATCCTCGGGAATTTCCTTGAGCAGATTTGCTACAAAGATTTCGCTCTCCTTGGATGCGGTACCGTTTCCGATTGCAATAACGTCAACCTTGTGACGGGTGATGAGACGCTTCATAATGGATTTGCTCTTTTCAATCTCTTCACGGGGCTTAACGGGATAGATAACCGCGGTGTCAACAACCTTACCGGTCTTATCTACAACTGCGAGCTTGCAGCCGTGTGCGTAGCCGGGGTCAAAGCCGAGAACGGTCTTGCCCTTCAGGGGTGATGCCATGAGAAGGTGGCTGAGGTTATCGGCAAATACTTTGATTGCGCCTTCGCATGCGTTATCAAAAATGTCACTGCGGATTTCGCGCTCGATAGAGGGTGCGATGAGACGGTCGTAGCTATCGAGGATAGCGGCGGAAACGTACTTTTCTGCAGGGCTTTGGTTATTGAGCAGGATTTGCGAGAAGAGATAGTTGAGTACAATTTCGGGCGCGATAGTGATATTTACCTTGAGGAAATCCTCTTTTTCGCCGCGGTTGATAGCGAGCACGCGGTGAGGAAGCACCTTTTTGAGTGCCTCGGCATATTCGTAGTATTGCGAATAAACGGAATCCTCTTCCTTTGCTGCCTTGGTGCAAAGCGTACCAAACTCAAAGGTCAGGCGGCGGAGCTCCTTGCGGAACTCTGCGTTATCGGAGATATCCTCGGCAATGATGTCCTTGGCGCCTTGGATAGCATCTTCAACAGTTGCAACGCCCTTTTCTTCATCGATAAACGCCTCGGCTTGCACCTCGATTGCGGGCTCGTAGGTGGGCTCTTGTGCGATGATGAGAGCTGCCAAGGGCTCGAGTCCCTTCTCTCTTGCAACAGATGCACGGGTTTTGCGGTGCGGGCGGAAGGGGCGGTAAATATCGTCAACCTCGGTGATGGTAACAGCCGCTTGAATAGCCGCTTCGATCTCGGGGGTCATCTTATCCTGTGCGGAAATGAGGTCGAATACCTCTTGCTTTCTCTTTTCAATGTTGCGCAAGAAGTTGAGGCGATCGTTCAGGTCACGAAGGATATTGTCATCAAGACTGCCCGTAACCTCTTTACGGTAACGTGCGATAAAGGGGATGGTGTTGCCCTCGTCGATGAGCTCGACTGTTTTTTCAACGTGCTCGACCCTGATGTTAAATTCTTGCGAGAGTTTTTCAATAATGTTCATCGTTGTAGCAGTTCCTTTCTGTTGGGACATAGAGTTTTATGATTGATTGAGCGCGTCGATTTCCTCGGCAGTCAGCTCTCTCCATTCGCCGCGTTCCAGTGCGGCATCCAGCGAGAGCGGCCCGAAGGTGATACGCTCCAAATAGGTAATTTGATTGTGGACGGCTTCCATCATCAGCTTGATTTGATGGTATTTGCCCTCGGTGAGGGTGATGTGCCCTTCCCTCTCATCCGTCAAGGTGACGGTGCAGGGCTTGGTGAGGTAGCCGCCAATGTCGACGCCGCTTTGCAATGCCTCAATATCCTCCTCGGAGAGCGGAAACTTGACGCGGAAGGCGTAGGTTTTGGCAACATGCCGTTTGGGAGAGAGCAAACGGTGCGAGAGTTGACCGTCGTTGGTTAGGAGCATGAGCCCGAGCGTGTGCTTATCGAGGCGACCGCAGGGAAAAAGCCCCATTTTTTGGTATTCCTCGGGCAAAAGAGAGGTGACGACCTGCTCGCCGCGAGAGTCCTCGGTGGCACTGACGTAGCCGTCGGGCTTGTTGAGCATGACGTAAACGAATTCACGCCACTTGACGGCTCTGCCGCAAAAGGTGATGGCATCGGCTATGGGATCGACCTGCATATCTGCTTTGGTGGCAGGGGTTCCGTTGACGGTTATCTGCCCTGCTTTGGCGGCTTTTGCAGTTTCTTTACGGCTTGCAATTCCACATTCCGAAAGCAATTTATCCAGTCGCATAACAGGCCTCCCACTTTTATAAATTTTGATACTTTGGAAAGCCAAAGTACAAATATATTATACCATATTTATTATATAATGTCAATAGAAATAAGGTGTTTTGAGAAGTAAAAAAGGATAGCAGGTGCTATCCTTTTTTGAGGTTATAAAATCATTTCCGCCAACTTTCTTCTGTCAATTTTGCCGTTGGGGGTGAGGGGCAAGGTGGGCAGGTGGCAGAGGATGCCGGGCATCATATATTTGGGCAGATGCTCGCGCAGATATGCGGCAAGAGGTTCCCTTTCGGTCTCTCCTGCGTAGAAGAGCTTGATGCGGCTTGTGATGGGATCGTATAGGCAGCAAGCGCGGCTGACGCCCTCGCACTTTTGTGCGGCGGCTTCGATCTCTCCAAGCTCGATGCGATGCCCCATGTGCTTGATTTGCGCATCGCGGCGGCAGACGAACACAAGCTCTTTTCTCGCGTTGCGATAAGCGAGGTCTCCCGTGCGATAAACGCGCTCGGGATAAGCGTTCTGCAAGG
>JAZRKS010000277.1:0-2833 GCA_045646445.1 Eubacteriales bacterium
CTGCGCGACCGCTTTGGTGTCATTCTCAAACTGGAGCTTTATACGCCCGAGGAGCTTGCTACCATCGTGCGCCGCAACGCGGGCATTTTGGAAATGGATATCACCGATGACGGTGCGATCGAAATCGCAAGCCGTTCTCGCGGTACGCCCCGTATCGCAAACCGTCTCTTGAAGCGTGTGCGCGACTTTGCACAAATCAAGGGAGACGGTCGCATTGACAAGGAGATTGCCAACTATTCCTTGACGCGTCTTGAGATCGACCAGCTCGGTCTTGACAACGTTGACAGACGAATGCTCGAAACAATTATCAAATTCTACAACGGAGGCCCCGTCGGTCTTGAAACGCTCGCGGCAACCGTTGGCGAAGAGGCCATCACGCTGGAGGATATGTATGAGCCCTACCTGATGCAGATCGGTTTCCTTTCGCGCACCCCTCGCGGCAGATGCGTAACGCACTTGGCGTACTCGCACCTTGGCATGCAGTTGCCTACGGAGCAGATTAAGATGTTTGGCGAGGAATAAGACAATGAAGGTACTGTTTTTGTTCGGCAATGCCGCCGTTGGAAAAATGACGGTTGGGCAAGAGCTGATGAAGATAACCCAGTTGCGCCTTTGCCACAACCACATGACAATAGAACCCGTCATTGAAATATTTGGAAAATTTGACAAGAACGCTATTATACGTTTGCGCGATGTCATTTACGAAGAATTTGCTAAAAGTGATAATTACGGCATTATTCTCACCTTTATGTGGGCTTTTGACGAGCAAGAAGATTGGAACTACTTTGCGCACGTGCGAGAAATTTTTGAAGAACACGGAGCCGAGTTCTACTATGCAGAATTGGTTGCCTCACGCGAAGTAAGACTTGCAAGAAACGTGACCGAAAACCGCCTTGTCAACAAAGCATCCAAGCGCGACATTGAAGCATCAAATAGACGTCTGGTAGACGACGATGAAAAGCACCGCTTTGAAAGCTATGAAGGTGAGATTCCCTACGAGAATTATATCAAAATCGATAATACCAATCTCGCGCCTGACGAGGTGGCATGGATGATAAAGGAGAGATTTTCGCTTTGACAGAAAAAGATGCTATTCGCAAGGAGCTACAATGCAAAATTTATCCCCTTCACTCACTTTCCCCTTACAAATACGTTGTCATTTGCTCCTCATGCCAAGGAAAATGGATTCTCTCGAAGCATAAGGAGCGCGACACTTGGGAAACGCAAGGCGGTCATATCGAAGCCGGTGAAACACCCATAGAATGTGCAAAACGCGAGTTGTTTGAGGAAAGCGGAATTTGTGATGCCGACATCTACCCCGTTTGTGATTACGTTGGATACAATTCCAAAAGTTCTTCTAATGGCGTGGTATTTCTTGCAATCGTACATTCGCTTGGCACTCTTCCGCAGAGTGAAATGAATGACGTGCGTATATTTGATACTCTCCCTCAAAATCTTACTTATCCGCAAACCTCCCCCATTTTATATGGTGAAGCAAAAAAATTATTAGCAAAATTATCAGATTAAAAAACAAGCGAAAACAGCATTTTGCTTTTTTCGCTTTAGGCTACTAACAAACCTCTTTTTGAAAAATCTCAATCAGCAATTTGCACAAAAGAAAGGCTCCCCTGTGCAAGGGGAGCCTTTCTTATAGCGTTTTTCAAATTTTATATATCATTTTTGCAAACATCCTCAAAGGTTTCGCGCATGACGGCAACGTAGCTTGTGCCATCCTTGAGCATTACCACGGGGGGACGCGGAATGCGGTTGTAATTGGATGACATCGCGTAGTTATATGCTCCCGTTGTCAGCACTGCCAAAATATCACCGCGTGTGGTGTTTGCAGGGAGTGTGACGTTTTCTTGCAGAATGTCGCCACTCTCACAGCAACGCCCTACCACCGAACACTTAAAAGGCGTGCTCTCGTCGTTTGCGCGATTTGCAAGCAGGACGGTATAAGGTGAGCCATAAAGAGCAAAACGCGGGTTGTCGGTCATGCCTCCGTCAACGGATACGTAATTCTTATATCCGGGAATTTGCTTGACTGTTCCCACGGTGTAAAGTGTCATTCCCGCATCGGCAACGATGCTACGGCCGGGCTCCAAACGAATGGCAGGCATGGGATAATCGAGTACTTTACATTGTGCCTTAACCGCCCCTGCGACCTCGCGGATGTTTGCGGTAATGTCGATTTCGGGGTGCTCTTCAAGATAGCGCACACCGTATCCGCCGCCGAGGTCGAGCTCGTCGATGATAAGATCATATTTTTCGCGCATTTGGTTGGCGAATTCGAGCATAATTGCCGCCGCACGCAAGAAGGTATCCGAATCGAACACCTGCGAGCCGATGTGGCAATGGTATCCCGAAAGCTTGATGTGCTTTTGTGCAAGCGTATATGCGGTAATCTCGTCGGCTTGTCCCGTCTCGATGGCAGAGCCGAATTTAGAGTCGACCTTGCCAGTATTGACAGCCGCGTAGGTGTGCGTATCAATGCCGGGGGTCAGACGCAACAAAATCTTTTGTGTTATGCCGCGCTTGGCTGCAAAATACTCGATAGCATCAAGCTCCTCGCGGTTATCAACTACAAAGTATCCAATGCCGTTCTGTATTGCATAATCGATGTCGGCATCGGTCTTGTTGTTGCTGTGGAAATAGGCGCGCTCCATCGGGAATCCAACAGAAACGGCGGTGCAAATCTCACCCGAAGAAACGACGTCAACGCCCATTCCCTCTTCCTTCATAATGCGATAAATCTGCTTAAAGGATGCCGCCTTGCTCGCATAAAGCGGCAAGGATGCATCACCGAATGCCTCTTTCATCGCATTCATATAGG
>JAZRKS010000278.1:0-4436 GCA_045646445.1 Eubacteriales bacterium
CGCGTTTTAGGTCATACATAGCACCCGTTTCGTTGTTCGTCATCATAATCGAAACAAGAAAGGTGCGCGCATTGAGTGCATCTTCGTATGCTTTCCAATCCAACTCACCGCCGCGCGTGGGGATACGAACGACCTCAAAGCCGTCCTCTTCCAAGGCAAGCATCGCCTTATCTACACCCGAGTGCTCGGAGTCGGTTGTAATAATGCGACCGCCACGGCGACGCTCTTTTGCATACGCTGTGCCGAGAATGGCCAAATTGTCGGCTTCACTTCCACAGGAAGTGAAAATAATCTGTCCGGGTGCGAGTGTGCTGCGCAAACCAAGCGTTGCGGCAATTTCGCGGCGGGCATCCTCAACCAGCTTGCGTGCCGCCTGACCCGCGGGGTGCAAGGAGGAAGGATTGCCAAAGGTCTCCATCGCCTCGGCGAGTTTGACCTTTGCCGCCTCACACAAGGGAGTGGTTGCGCTGTTGTCGAGATAAATTTGTTTCATAAAACCTTTCAGCGGAAGGTGAAAGCAGCAATAATTGCATCCACGTCCGCACGATTTGTGTCAAAATTTTGGGGCAGGGAGGTGTAGGTCAGGTTGTAGATCATCGTTTTATAACCTACAATCACCTGCAAATAGCGGTAAGTCACACCGCCAACGATGTATTCGTATTCATATTGCAGAGCCTTGCCACCGCCAATGGTGATCTCGGCTTCGCTAATGCGGCGGTATCCGCCGCCCGAGGTAGATGTCATCAATTCCTCGCTCTTTTCAAAATAGCCCTTTACGCTAATTCCGTCACCCGTTGGGAGATAGGGAACCACGCTGATGTAAGAGCCGTCGGGAGCGGTTGCACCGTAAACGTTGCCCACCTCGGTAACCGACCAAGCAGAAGGCACAAAAAGCATGTAATCCACCTCGTCACCCGAAGCAATTTTCATACCTTCGGGAGCATTTGCATCGGTGGGGAAGGTTTTGATAGCATCTACAGGCGTGTAAGCTTCACCAAAGGCAAAGTTGTCAAGCATTTTTTGCACGTCGCTCATACAGCGTGTGTAAAGATTTTCGGTAGCGGTAAAGGAGAAAACGTAAAATTTGTTGTCCTGTTGTGCAATCACGTGCAAAAAGTGTGTAACCTCACCCGCAACGGTAGCAGAAGCGTGATACTGATAGGCATTTGCACCGCCAAGCGTTGTAGCAATGCAGTCCTCTTCATAAAGATGAACCTCGCCCGTAGAAAGGAGCGTGATCTGTGCCAAAAGATTTTCTTCAAAAAAGTAATCGGTAAGTGACTTGTTTCCCTCGGGGGGAGCGGGCATATCCCCACCTGATTTATCAATGGGGTATTCCGCAACGCTCACGGCAGATTGCTGTGCAACGTTGTAATATGCACCCGAAATGCCGGGCAAAATTGTAAGACTCCACGTGGTGGGAACGTAGAGGCGGTAGGTAGCACCGTAGGCAGTGGCACTTTGCATGCCCTCGGGTACAAGCGTGTCCTCCTCGGATGCGCAGGAGACCGCCGAGAACAAGGTTCCAAGCAGCAAAAGAGCCGCCAAGAGGCGTAAAAGAATTCTGTTTTTCATTTTTGTAGACCTTTCAAAAGGGGGTTAGCCCTCAATTCTTGCAATCATTTCTTCGCCAATTGCCGCCACGTGGCGCAAGGACTCCAAAACGAGCTCATCGGGGAAGCGATTGTAGTAGTAGCCGCCAATTTCAAAGTTGAGCGTGCCCTCATAGTTGACGTCACGCAAAGCATCTGCAATGCCGTTCCAATCCATCGGCTTATCAAAATCGTAGGGAGCGGAGTGGTTGTCGCGCTTTCCGTCAACCTCGTGTGCGTGAATAAGCTTGACTTGACTGCCAAGCTTGCGAATCGCGCCTGCAGGGGTATCTCCCGTATCGTTACCCGTCAGCACAAAGTGACCAAGGTCGGGGCAAGCGCAGAAGCAGTCGGCATCCACAAGACCGATGTATTCGAGAATTTCCTCGGGGCGAGAGCAAACGCAGGGGCGAATAATGCCTTCCTTGTCCATACCCCACATGTTCTCCATGCCAACCTTTACGTTGTACTTTTTGAGGTAGGGAACAAGCTCGGAAAAGAATGCTCTGTTGAGCTCACGGCATTCCTCAAGCTGCTCGTCATAAAGCCTGCCGAGAATGTTCAGGGGGTGAATAACGATATAGGGAGCACCGAGAACGCTCGTTGCAATGATGGCGTTAACGGTGGCTTTGATCATCTCTGCGCGCAACTCTCCCGTATAAACGCCAACAGGGCCGAACGCGGCGTGGGTTTGACCGATGATAACACCTGCATCGTCGGCATATTTGCGAATTTGGGAGTAGTATGCAACAACCTCTTCCTCGCTTCTCTTGGAGTTGGGACGGGCATCCATTTGTGCGCGGTTACCAATCCAGTCGTCAATATTGTAGTCTGCGGCGCGAATACCCGCGTCACGCAGCATTTCAAACATTTTTTTAGCACCAAAACGGGCTTCAAGAGACCAAGTACTTACACTGATTAACATAATTTGCATCCTCCTGTGCTTTTTTGTTCATTATATCACTTTTCGGGGGGAGTGTCAATAGAATAAAGATATAATTAAAATAAAAAACTTTTCAAACACAGTTGACAAAATTGAAAAAGTGTGTTATATTATATAAGAATGACGATGACAAAGAGCTCCGTAGCAAAAAGTCTTGCAGAGAGTGCGCGGTTGGTGCGAGCGCATAGAGAGTATGCTATAGGGGATCACTTTTGAGTCGGTGCGGCGAAGGGAAGTACCTGCGTAGTTGCATCCGTCTGCTCGCGTTAAGGGCTTGGGGATAACGTTTGTG
Organism: Eubacteriales bacterium; assembly: GCA_045646445.1. Classification (GTDB taxonomy): domain Bacteria; phylum Bacillota; class Clostridia; order Oscillospirales; family CAG-272; genus UMGS1865. Next base: position 2,828 of record JAZRKS010000278.1, read on the forward strand.
TCCCAAGAGGTGCGCCGAATGGCGAAGGTGAGTGGTACCGCGGAGCTTTCCGTCTCACAGCAGGTTGCTGTGGGGCGTTTTTTGTTTCTCGGCAGCCAAACAAAAACAGTAAAACAATCCGCAAGGATAGAAAATAATGGAGTTTAAGAAAATGGCAAAGGATTACACAAGCACATTAAACCTGCCCACAACAGAGTTTCCCATGCGTGCGGGACTGCCGCAACGCGAGCCCGAAACGGTAAAGTATTGGGAAAACATCGACCTGTATAACAAAATGCAGGAAAACGCAAAGGATAAGCCGCTCTACATTCTGCACGACGGCCCTCCTTTCTCCAACGGCAATATTCACATGGGTCACGCCCTGAACAAGATTCTCAAGGACTTTATCAACAAGTCTCACGCAATGTCGGGCTATCGCGTACCCTTTACTCCCGGTTGGGATAACCATGGCATGCCCATCGAGTCTGCCATCATCAAGCAGAACAAGCTCAACCGCAAGAGCATGTCCATTCCCGAGTTCCGCAACGCTTGTCACAAGTTCGCACAGGATTTCGTTGATAAGCAAATGGAGCAATTCGTTCGTCTTGGTATCGTTGCCGATTGGGAACGTCCCTACCTGACAATGAATAAAACCTTCGAGGCACGCGAGATCCGCGTATTCGGAGAAATGTATAAAAAGGGCTACATCTACAAGGGCCTCAAGCCCGTTTATTGGTGCCCCAACGATGAGACTGCATTGGCAGAGGCAGAGATCGAGTATCAAACCGACCCCTGCACCTCTATCTATGTCAAGTTCCAAGTAAAGGACGATCAAGGCAAGCTCGCAAATCTTTGTGATATTTCCAAGACCTACTTCGCTATTTGGACCACCACCACTTGGACGCTCCCCGGTAACCAGGCAATCGCCCTCAACCCCGAGGAAAGCTACGTGATCGTTAAAGCCGACAACGGCGAATGCTACATCGTAGCAGAAGCGCTTTGCGGCAAGACCATGCTTGAGGGTGGCTTTGAGAGCTATGAGGTTCTCGACCGCCGCACAGGTAAGGACTTTGAATATATGACCGCGCAACACCCCTTCCTTGACCGTGACAGTCTTGTAGTAGTAGCCGATTACGTTACCATGGAAAGCGGTACCGGTTGCGTACACACCGCAGGCGGCTTTGGTGCAGATGACAACATCACCTGCCGTCGCTATGGGCTTCCTCCGCTCGTTCCCGTAGACGACAGAGGTTACCAAACCGAAGAAGCAGGCAAGTTTGCAGGCCTGCGCTATGACAAATCCAACGAGGCAATTCTTGCCGACATGAAGGAGACCGGTGCGCTCTTTGCATCCGCCGAGATCGAGCACGAATATCCTCACTGCTGGAGATGTAAGAATCCCATCATCTTCCGCGCAACCCCTCAATGGTTCTGCTCGGTAGATGCTTTCAAAAATGAAGCCGTAGAGGCTTGCGAAGCCGTTGAATGGCTGCCCGAGTGGGGCGGAGACCGCATTAAGCAAATGGTACGCGAGAGAGCAGATTGGTGCATCTCCCGTCAACGTCACTGGGGTCTGCCCATTCCCGTATTCTATTGCGACTGCTGCAAAAAGCCTATCTGCAACGATGAG